>JAYEGI010000219.1:0-9682 GCA_034659035.1 Methanobacteriota archaeon | reverse complement strand
CTCCTTCTTCATTCATTCCGTCAACTGTAATCTCTGTGGCGTCGAGTTTCAGAACCGTGCCGTCCGGCTTCATGACAGAGACCTCGGGCACAGACGCCATGTTAAAGAGTATATGCTCATAGGGGTGTCCCCACATCACATAGACGGTCTTTGTCTCGCCAAGTGTTGCGATGTAGTCCTCAGGCGTTACATCCCATACGGTGGCTTCACTGTCACTCGGAAAGACCATCGTGAAATGCGCGCCTGCCATGCCTGTACACGCAATCAGCAGCAACGCTGCGAATCCAATCGTTATTACGTTTTTACTCATGTTTGTTACCTCTTGTGTTATTCAGTAATGCGAGATACGCGTTATATATCATCTCGTGTGGTACCCTGTTACAATCAGCTATATATAGCTTGTGGACATGCGACCCGCGCTTTCCGAAGCTCCCGCGACAGCGGCAGTAAAATATTATGAATCTATAGAACATAGCACTTAATTCCACTTATGTTGGAATTGTCATAAATTATTCATGTTTGTTACCTCGTAACTACTAAGGTACCTAAAACCACTATCAGAGGACTTCACTATGCAAAAACTACCTGGGACGTAGGGGATACTGTAACCAAACCGGGAATTTAACCGAAGAGTACGCGGAGGGACGCGGAGGGGGGGTGAACGGTTAAATGCTTCTATCGTTCCTCTGCGCCCTCCGCGGTTATTTTTCTTGCCAGAAAGTACCGAATCGCAATCGGGAGACCAATTAAGATACCTGAGTAGTTACGTTACCTCTTGTGTTATTCAATAATTTCGAGATATGCGATAGATATCATCTCGCTCGATATTATGTTACAATCACACGCATACGTAGTTTGCGGGCGCGCAACCCTGCACTTTCCGAAACTCCCGCGATCGCGGCAGTGAAATATTACGAATCTATAGACTATAGCACTTAATTTCACTTATATGTAAATTTTCAGAAATTATACATGCTGATTAGACTTATTTCTTAAATTAACCCATGCATAGCAGAGGTTTTAAGTGTTAAGCCTACCATAATCTTGTATTGTGATTGATATGACATGCATGACAACAATTGACACAAACAGAGAAACCGCCCACATGCACACCCACGACTCCGACACCTATGCGAAGGTTATACCCGGTCTTGGCTACAGTACGGGACATGTCACGGACCACTTCGTAGAATTGATAACCAAAGAGATCGTGGAGATACACCACTCAATCAAGGATTTTGTGGATCGAGAGGTATATCATGACCCTTCCGGTCATCTCAAAGCTGTTTTCCAGCGGCTTGACTATCTGATCGCACTTGACGTAGACAATAAATCCGCAGAAGACATCCTGTCCAACTCCGGATTTAACTCTGCATTCGATGCTATCAGCACGTTTCGAAGCCAGTACACGGCAGAACTTGAGATAGAACAGGCAAACTCCATACTGAAGAGCGAGGATCCATGGAAGACGCTTACGGATTTTACATACCTCCCGAATTACATCCAGCTGGCACGAACCGAGTGCCGGGGGGCAGGGCTTAAGCCAGGTGACACCGTCCTCTTTCTTGGAAGCGGTCCGCTGCCCCTGACGCTCATCGTACTCTGCCACCAGCACGGGCTCAATGGAATCGGGATCGAACAGGATCCGGAGAGGGTAAAACTCTCAAGAAAGGTGATTGAGAAGCTCGGGCTCTCCGGCCAGATCAGTATAATCCGCGGAAACCAACAGACTCTGCCGCTTGCAGAGACACCGGAACTGAGCATGGTGGCTGCTCAGGCCGAACCCAAGAAGGAGATATTCGATCACCTGGCAAACGTGCTTCCAGCAGGGACAAAGATATCGTACCGCATCTATGAACAGGGGCTCAGACGGATGCTGGACACATTTTATCGCTATGAGTTGCCAGAACCGCTCAGGGAATACTTAAGGATCTCTCCGGAGCCGCCTGCCAACAACACCAGTGTCTTTCTGACCGTTGTCGATTGAACCATCGGGATTCGGGCGCTTTAGAGTGTAAAGTGCCCTATGCCTATAGATGCAAAAACCCCAGAAAGCGAGATGTTTACGTGCGCGGATCAACTCTTAATCGTCATGTAGATTAACGATCCTTCTTGGTGAGGAATATAACGGTATTGTTGACAGGCGGTTTCGGTCGGATCCTTAAGTATTCTTCAAACTGTCCAGGCAATTCCAGAAAAGAAGACGTCTCCAATAATCTTCTAAGACCTTTCTCGTAGATGCGGTAAGATATCTTTGTTCTTGCAGGCAGCACGCCTGCCAGATGATCGAATATATCCTTCTTGGGTTCGGCTGCTGCAGCCACCATAACGAGTTTACACCCATTCGAAAGTAATCTGAAATGGTTTCCATCTATTATCTCGATCTGATCAGAAAGCCCCAGTTGCATGAGAACTCTTCTTGAGAGTTTTGCTCTGTCTGGTTCCTGTTCAATCCCGATCCCTCTGAGACCATGCTGGTGGCAGAGCATTATAAGAGTTAAAGGCAGTGGTCCACTCCCGATAAACACAACACTATCACCAGGTTCAAGCCCGGATCCCTGATACTCGGTAAGAGCCAGTTGGAGATAATTTGTAAAATGGGTGAAACGTTTCAGCACCCCCCATGGATCTTCACTATCCAGTATGAAGTTTGCATTCTCGGTTTCAAGTCTCAAACTATATAGATTTCTGAATCTGACGATAGATTCAATCGCCGAATCAAATTCAGGGGCAGAGAGAATCTCTTCTGCAGATTTACAGTCCAGATCCAGCGCAGCCAGATAGTCCAACCTTCGAAAAAAGGTCTTAAGACGATTCGAAGGACTATGGAGGATTTCTTGATCCTGAATATCCTTGGTCACCGAATACATTGTCGATAGTTCCCTGATTATCGATTCTGATGAAATAGCCATAATGTTACTCACATCCATTGGAATGCTTTTTTAGTTCTACCTTATTATAGTTATTTCTTACGACATCTCAAAGTTACCCAATTGGTGGTCGGCCGGGGGTTCAGGTCAGGGTCTGACCCCGGTCCTATTTCTCTCCGAGTGCCATGAAGAGCGACGGGTTGTTCGCAATATTATACGAGATCGATCTGTTTTTATTTTCGAATTCCCTGAGTCTCTCAAGGCGATTCACCGATACATTAGTTAGTCCGACTTTACTGAATAGGTTAACCACATCATCCGGATCGCTTCCACTGAAAAACGGCAATCGGTCCTTTATTTTGGAGTAATGACTCATGAACGCCATCGGATTCCGTCTTTCAGTAACGAAAGTAACCAATCTACCAAGAAGTCTCCGCAAGTGCATCTCCGTTGCAGAATCATGCCACTTCCCGTCGATCAGTACGAGCTTTCCGCCCGACTTCACAACGCGACTCCATTCGTAGACGGCAGCCGCAGGATCTGGCAGCGTCCAGAGTAGATTCCTGTTTACCACGATATCAAACGTCTCGTCTTCGAAAGGCAGCTTTTCTGCATCTCCATGTAGGAAACCAACAGATAGGTGCATCGCATCGGCGTTCTGACGCGATTTTTCCAGCATGCATTTGGATATATCAATCCCGGTCACGTTGTGCCCCATCTTCGCAAGAAGTAGAGCCAGAAAGCCAGTACCCGTCCCGACATCCAGGATGCGGAGGTTTTTATTTGTTCTGATCGTGTTTTTGAGCAAAGTCTTCCAGATGTGCTCTGCCTCACTCTGTGACTTGTAGATATCGATGCTGTACGTCTGGCTCCGCCCATCCCAGTACGATCTGACAACACTTTTCGCATTCATTGGTAAACTCCTCTCGTATTGTGATATTAATTACTTATTTATTGTGAATTATTATGAATAACTATTGCGACGTACTTAAAACTTTCGATCAAAGGGCACATCGCCGCAGATCGAATCCTTTTTACACTTGTCAAACAATCATCTCCACAATGTCTCGTGTGAATATGCTCCGTAAGCCCGGATTGTCGATCGATTGTGATTACGATGATGTGCTGAAACTGGACGCTACAGGACCGCTTGCTCCTGTATGCATGCCATTTATCAGGAAGATAAACGACCGGTTGATGCGGGAGAAGCCAGCAAGGGTCGATCAGGATCAGGTAATCGCATCCACATGGCTGCCGCCGATTCCGGGAGGCGCGTTCAAGCGGCTGATCCGTGCCGAGGCAAGCATCGCTTTTGGAAAATACGTTCCTGAAACTGTTTCTTTTGAGATTACGCGCAAGTGTGGATGCGACTGTGCACACTGCGCGATGAGTGACGGGGAATATGAGCTAACCACCGATGAGATTAAGGATGTGATCGATCAGGCACTTGCGATGGGGACGGTTATCATCACGTTCACAGAGGGTGACCCGCTGCTCAGGAGCGATCTCTTTGAGTTGATCGAGTATATCGACCACGACCGTGCGATCGTGAACATATTCACGCCGGGTCTTGAGATGACGCCTAAGATCGCTTCCCGGCTTAAGGAAAGTGGCATCCACAACCTCCTGATCAGCATATATAACACGGACCCTGCAAAGCATGACGCTGTAAGGCGGGTCGATGGCGCGTTTCTCGCGGCGGTCGGTGCGATCAGATGTGGACTTGATGCAGGACTGCTTGTCACGATGGCGACGCATATATCGCACGATAGGATGCCAGAACTCCCGCGCCTCTACGAGTTTGCGTCCGATCTTGGCGTACATGAGTTCTCGATCTGGGAATCGATGAACGGCGGTCTCACAAAAGAAGATCGCAGTGAGATACTTGAGATGTATCACAGCGTCAACATGCGCCCGGGCGGTCCGCGGATCTTTGCGAATACGTATTTCGAGGGGGAGATGCTCGGATGCCTTGCAGGGCAGCGGTGGGCGCACATCTGCGTGGACGGTGTGGTTAAGGCAAGTCCATACATGTCCCAATCCTTTGGAAACGTTCTTGATACTCCGCTTAAGGATATATGGGGGAAAATCAGGACAGATAAGAGGTTCTCGGGTAAGAAGGGACTTTGTGTGGGGGACGACCAGGTCTGAGCAGGACACCTCGCAGCATCCGAAAAGGTTATATATAGTAGGAAAGTTAGTAACAATTAATCAATAGACTTATCGATGCGGCTTATGGGATTTGAATGTTTCAGTTCTGTTTTCGCTTTTTAAGTTGGTTGGTTTGAAATAAGAAGGAGAACCAAAATTGTTTAAACAAGAAGCATACGATGCGCCAGTTACTGAAGGCGAGTCATACGATGTTACCATAGAGGATATTGCCAGAGAAGGTGACGGAGTGGCGCGTATAGATGGCTTTGTGATCTTTGTTCCCGGCACAAAAGTCGGAGACAGTGCTAAGATCAAAGTCGAGAAGGTCATGAGACGGTTTGCGATCGCAGCTGTAGAAGACTGATTTGAGACGTTTTGGTTCCGGGTGCGTATCTCGCGCTGCTGGGCATTCTTGTCCGGTGATGCGGCGACTGCACCCGGAACGCTTTTTTACAGTGCGTTTGCGCGTAACTCCGGTCACCACTTCTGTGAGTTTGGTTGCCATAAAGTCCAGCATCACCGTTTATCAGGATTCTGTACCGACTTTCTGCAAGATCATCAGCGCATCAAGCGACGTGACTGTTCTATCCCCACTCACCTCATGGTTTATATTACATAGTGATACGCCCCATAAGTAACATTATAGGTAACTACTCAGGTAGGTTGATTGGTCGCCAGATTGCGATTCTGTACTGTATGGCAAGAAAAATAACCGCGAAGGGCGCGGAGGAACGCAGAGTAGTTAACCGCTTATTTTCCCTCCGCGTCCCTCTTCACACTCTGCGGTTAAATTCCCGGTTTGGTTACAGTACCCCCTCATGTCCCGAGTAGTTCCTGCATAGTGAAGTCCCCCAATAGTGGTTTTATGACCTGAGTAGTTACATCAAAATTAACTCTGTGACTTTGGTATGCCCTTCAGGCGCAAAACCATTACGTGCGAACCGTTCCGTCATGCTTGTCGTTCACATCATCGGTAGTATCCCGATGATCCGCGCGGCTATCGCCACAATAACTATCGCAGCGATCGGCGAGGTATGGGGGCCGGCGATGTCATTTCTGTGTGGAATGTTGTTATTATTTCCCGAGGTGGTGTTGTCGTCTCGGCAGGTTTTTCCTCTTCGACTGCTGTTGCCACCACCCAACGTCTGCTGATGCTTCACCAAGGTCAGATTAAAATCGTATCCATCTCTTCTATGTCTGACAGATGGTTACTGTGCCATTGCATATCGAGTGGGCGAGGTAATTGGTCTGAGGACTTGAATCCGTGAGTGTTACAATCTCAAGGTCAATTGGGCTCTCTCCAACTAGAAGTGCCTCAAAGGTGATCTCTGCAACCGTGAAGTCGCCGTTAAGCCCCGGGTTTGCAGCCTGGTACGCTATAACCTTTACTACCCCGCTGTCTCTCTCCGGATTTATCACAGCACACTCAAACGCGCCATTCTGCGTGCTTTTCACAGATAGGAGGGTGGGGTCAAAGGTGATGTTGAGGTCAAGCGACCCGATATCAACCCCGCCCTCAACCCTGATCGGGATCGTGGTCGTGTCAGATACATCTACCGTATACTCACCGACCACAATCCTGCACCTTGCCATAGTAGTTTGCTGGATCAAGAGCGCATCAAGCGATGTAACCATATAGTCGCCGCTCACGTCAGCGTCTTTTGAATATTCGCCGCGGGCAGCCATCTGCAGTGCAATCAGAGCATCTACTTGAGTGATCGCACAGTCATGGTTCAGGTCGCCTTTCGCAGACGCCTTGCCGCTATCATCTTCATATCCATATCCGGCATCCGGAGTTACCGTTGTCGCGCTATCCCGCGGCACATCAGTTGTCAGTGCCACGGGACTTGCGACCAATAGGACAATGCCGATTAGCAACGCTATCCGGATATCCATTCTTCTCATCCTACTTCAGCACCTCAAATCCAGCTATTTCTGCAAGATGCTTTGCCAGATACATGCAGTCAGACGCCTCGATCTCGCCGTTGTCGTTGACATCCGCAGCATCCTCTACAATCGTCTCGAATCCACTCGCACCAAGGAGGTGCTTTGCCAGGAACATGCAGTCTGCAACATCGACTATGCCATCGCCGTTCATATCACCATTGAGGAACCTCGTAAAGCTCCCGTTCCGAATCGTGTACGGGATCGGGTTGCAGTCCGGGGTTGCGTCCGTGAGTGTTGTTACCTCAAGATCCAGAGGGGTCGATGATCCGCTATTGCCCACTGTTATGAATGTAACGTTTGCAACGATCACATCCCCATCGAGTCCTGGATTCAATGTCTGGTACGCAAGAATACTTACCGAGCCGGATGCAGCATCCTCAAGGTTTGCAAACATCGAGTCAAAGTCGGACTGGCTTGCGCTTGATACGACCACAACATCCGGATCATAGTCAATCCCTTCATGACCCTGCCGGTGATCTTCTCGGTGTACTCACCGCCTGTCGGGTTGCTGCCGCCTCCGGTTCCGCGGGGTCCGGTCTGGTTCCCGAACCCACCTTCTTCGATTATGACGCGCTTTGTCATGGCGTTGTTATCAGTCTCGATATCGGTCCAGTCCTCACCGGATAGCACATCCGCAGCAGCCGTGAGATTATACACATGCACAAGCATCATCGGAGTCCAGTTGTAGAGGTGAAGTGTCATGTTCTCGCCAGCAGGGAGATCGAGGTGCGGGATTCTGATAATCTGCTTTCCGTCGATGTAGAATGTCACGTTGAAGTCATGCGCATCGTTCCTGCCGTCGTTTCTGATGGTGCTGTTATGAGTTAGTGGCTAAATGCCCGATGAAAGGATTAATAAAGGCAGGATTAGAATATAGTCTCATGAGTAGTGTCATATCCAAGGGCGCAGATGCGCTTGTTAGAGGAAAATTCTATTCCACAAAGAGTGAACTTTTTGATGATGCACTAAAAACTTTTTTTGAGTTTAAAAAAGATATGCGGATAGCTGCAGTGGTGGAGCTATATAAAACTGATGAAATGTCCCTCTCAAAAGCAGCTGAATTGGCAGGGGTCAGTACAGAGGAGATGAAAGATCATCTGGCAAAGGCTGGTGTGAGGCTAAGGAGGGGATTTTCAAATGATAAAGGAAAAGAACTGGCTATGTTGATTGAATGATACTCATTGATACCTGTATTCTGAGTTCGCTGGCTAAGATAGACAGATTGAATTTGTTAAATATTTTTTCCAAGAAGCATTTCTGTTATATCACTCCCGCCATATTAAGGGAATTGAACGCAAACAAGGTTGCGGGGTTTAAATTCGCTCTGAAGATAGAGAAACTGATATGTTTCAGGGATGCAAAGAATAAGGTTTGCATCCTATCTCCTGGATCAAGGGAGCTTGAACAGGCTTGTGCGCTTCAGGAGATGTATAATCTTAGTCTTACGGACTGCGAATGTGTTGTTCTGACGAAATCGAAGAATACCATCCTACTGACAGATGATATGTACCTTGGCAAGGTTGCGTCCCAGGAAGGAGTTAAGAATGTGTATGATCTGAAGAGCGTGTTGGAAGCAAACATAATCGAGGGGGAAATCGAGAATCGAAAAGAATTGGAAGAAATTATTGAGAGTTTGAGGCAAAAGGACTATTATTTGTTTTCTGAAGATGATTTGAGAGAACTTTTCTCATATTTCTCGCATAAGTGACCATAAGCTAAAAATATGGCGCCACCAAGTTCAAAAACTACAACCATCTCGCATATCCGGGCACCCCACCCCCTCATAACTCCCCCACTCCATCCGGTATCCAAGCCTCACAAAAATCAGCAGCACGGGGCCACACCACACCTTTCAGGATCCACTCCGTGAGCGAAAACATTCCAGCGCCTCCACCCCCATCGATATAGATCGGGAACATCGAAAATAAAAACAGCAATGTTTATAGTCGATGATGCCGATGGCTACATCACGGTGAATAACATGGAAGCTATTACCTATCAGGTAACCATACCCAAACCGATACAGGGTGAGATTGACACGGATGTCGGAGATAACATTGAAATCGCGAAGAGTTGGGAGAATTATATTTCGAAAAAAGTTGGGACCAGTTTTTACTCGGGCACAGTATTAATTCTCAGATGATTCATAACAAGTCTTAATAAAAACCACACCAGTTCAATCGTACATGTCTGAACGAAAACTGATCATCGAAATTGGCATCGACGATGACGCAGTCAATAGCATCGAAGATCTCGAACGGGAGATTCTTGCCCAAAACATCTGCGGGCAGGCGGCAAAGAAATATCTCGATAGTTTGCAGGATGATATGACACAACAAGTGGAAATAAGGAAGGGGGGCAAAAAAGTACACATAAAAACACCCCATTTTGAATTTAACTTCCATGCAAAGAGAATGCTCGATGAAACGGGGAAAAACATTCATAGTGCCTTATTTGCACAATCGATATAAAAATCCACTCGATTCCATACATTACCCTTCCTGGAAATATCTGTGCACAATAGTCTCGTTGTAACTACTCACCTTTAGGAAGTCCCCACCTCACAACCCACCACTCCGGAGGTTGGATCATGTGTGTTCGGTTAAGCAACCCAGCCCTCCATTAACCGTTCCCGTTTGATATTCGGATCGCATCCATGATTTAAATATATATTATACAATAGTGACATATTCAGATGTATCCCCATCGATTCG
>JAYEGI010000218.1:0-30652 GCA_034659035.1 Methanobacteriota archaeon | reverse complement strand
GGCTGGATTTTCACCAGCTGGCGAGTATGAATTTATCTCGGCGCTCCTGCGCCCTCCGCGGTTATTTTTCTTGCCAGAAAGTACAGAATCGCAATCGGGCAACCAATCAACATACCTGAGTAGTTACAAAAAATGACACATTTCGTTTTACTGAAAGTCGGGTGTATGTGCATATATGCCGCTATCACGTGACGATTAATAAGGCTCATAACATTTTTCAACATCTCAAGGGCGCGTTCTCAAGAAGACTTTATATGCGAGGGGTTCTTATCCTCACTACATGATGTTTGGGGAACTCCGCCATGATTTAGGTACGATAACGTTTCTGGCGGATTACATAGTGATGACGTTGAAGTATCAGGGAAATATTCCTGTTGGGGGCAATCGCCGCGGCACAGGAATTATCTGTACGACTTGTGAAGAGATGAATATCGGGACGATGAATCGCTATATGCAAGTCATGTGCTTAAGTGAGGGGTTTAGTGACCGGGTAGTGTCATCATGACAAAAAATATGCTTTTAATTATTGTGGTATTGGGGATACTTATGATGAATTTTGCATCAGCAGATTCTATTCCCGTGAACTCACACCCCCTCAGTAGGTGTGTTAAGTTTGCAAACATAAACGATTTTTCCGATGTAATCTTAATTGGTTTTTATACCGGGCCAATGGTCGATACATACGAAGCCTACCAAATAGAGAACGATAAGTGTTTGGACAAAGGGTATAAGTTTAATACACTTAACATTTATTGGACTGCAAAAGAAAAATTTAATTCTATTAATCTCAAAGATCTAAAATTAGATTGTAAGAGAGTCGCATCAAGTGGAATAGATAACGAAGGCAATCCACTTTATTATGAGGTATATTCCCCCGCAGATCTAACATTTTTGTTAGAAGATGTTGAGCCATACGGGGGTCATGTTAGCAAAATCAACCCTCTAATAAAAGAAACTATTGAGTATTCTGTTGTAGGATATTCTGATGGTAAGTTAGTGGTCTACAAATCAAAACGAACTTCTGAATATAGTATGGGTCTACCCGAAAAAGTGGAAACTTTTGAAAAACCAAATATTGATAATAATAAATTTATAAATAATGCACCAATTCTCGAGCAAACACAACATCCGGAACCACAACCAGTGAAAAGGGCTTTTGGGACGCAATTTCTTGTTTTTTTGAGAGATTATTTGGTGGAAGCTGTTAAGAATGCTATATGAATATGAATTTTTAATCTCACTGACTTTTACATTATTTATAGAGGTACTAACTTTATGTATACTCATAAGATATTTTTGTAAAGCTGAGAGTGTAAAAATATCTAATGGGCTCTTATTGTTTACCGGATTTCTTTCTTCTTTTACTACATTACCATATCTTTGGTTTATAATTCCTTTATTTATAAAAACGAGAAGTTAATATATATTATTCGGAGAATCTTTTGTTATTCTTTTGGAATCTCTTATTATTTCTTTCTTGTTAAAAGTAAACCTAAAAAAATCGTTCTCTATTTCGCTCATTTGTAACATCTTATCTTTTCTGGTGGGTTTGATATTATTAAATAATTAGAGCACCCCCATTCTAACAAATATTCCAAGGGTTGGAAACATTTAATCATAGTAATTGCTTTCTTAATAGCTATTTTCTTAATAAAAGAATGTAAATATGACTAGCAAACATGATTTTTTTAACTCTGTTGCTTGCAGATGCCATTTTAGATGAATAGGATGAGCAACTACTGGGATCATAAACGTCGAGCATCCACTTCGATGCCTTGAATTTGGGTAGTATCCCAATTTTGAATCGTTTATGTATTATAAAATTATCTAGAAATTGTGTTGTTGGGACCGTAAGTTTTGCATAAGCCGTATCGGGTGACAGGAGTAGTTCTTTGAGTAGGGTACTATTCCACCACCGCCAAACATCGGCACTTGAGCCGACTGCCCCGCGGCACCAAATACTTTATTTACATATAGCCACCCAAAAGAACCACAATGACAGACATCGAAGAAACGCCAGAAGAAACGGCTGAGATAAAACATCTTGTGCGTATCACAAACGCCGATCTGGATGGACACCGGTCGGTTCAGTACGCGCTCACCGGGTTAAAGGGCGTTGGTATACGGACGTCAAGGATTCTTGCAGACGGTGCCGGGATAGATCCAACATCGATTATAGGGTCACTGGATGATGCTGAAATCGAAAAACTCAAGCAGGCAATCGCGAATTTTGAAAGTGCGGTTCCGACATGGATGCTGAATCGAAGGCGGGACTTCCTGACCGGCGAAGATAAACATATCACCGGTGTGAATCTTGTGTTATCTGTGAACGAGGATATCAACACCATGAAGAAGACTCGCAGTTACAGCGGAATCCGACATGAGCGGGGCTTAAGGGTTCGCGGACAGCGGACACGGTCGACAGGAAGAAGTGGTGCCACGGTTGGCGTCAGCAGGAAACGCTTAGTGAAGTAGGTGAATTCATGGGACATCCACGCAAATATCATAAAACATATAGCACGCCAAGACATCCATGGCGGGCAGAGAAACTCGCATTCGAGAGTGAACTGGTCAAGACTTACGGGCTTCGGAACAAGCGGGAAGTTTGGACTGCCGAGAACATTCTTCGTAAGTACAGGCGCGCTGCACGCAGATTGCTCGCCGAATCCGCAGCAAAAGGAGAACTTTCCGGGCATACGAAAAATGAGGCGGACCAGATCATCGCACGATTGCATCGTTATGGAGTTCTGAAGAGTGATGCGGATCTGGACGCTATCTTGAGTCTTGAGATTGGAGATGTTCTCGAACGGCGTCTCCAGACGCAGGTGTACCGGCAGGGACTTGTGCATAGTATGCGTCAGGCGCGACAGTTCATCACGCACGGACACGTTTCAATATCCGGGCGCAGAACGACGGTACCGAGTTACCTTGTAACAAAGGAAGAAGAGATGCTGATAGACTACTACAAGAACTCCCCACTTGCACATGAAATGCACTCTGAGCGCCCGACCAGAGTTCAGGAAGGGAGTAGCATACTGGACAAGGAGGCGTGATAGAATGGCAGAACAAAAATGGGCTGTTGCGAATATACATTCATCGTTTAACAATACACTGATCACGGTCACCGACGTCACCGGGGCTGAGACCATTGCAAAGTCATCAGGCGGTATGGTCACCAAGGTGGCGCGGGATGAGGGTTCCCCGTACATTGCAATGCAGATTGTCGGTCAGATAGTGGACCAATTGAAGGATAAGGGATTTACAGGCGTACACATCAAAATCAGGGCACCGGGCGGCAACAAGCAGCGAAGTCCCGGACCGGGCGCGCAGGCGGCTGTACGTGCTTTCGCGAGAGCCGGAATACGCATCGGAAAGATCGAGGATGTGACACCGCTGGCGCACGACGGCACCATGGCAAAGGGCGGACGGCGCGGTAGACGAATCTAAGATTTGGATTAAATTTTACAGTGCTTGTCAGATCGGCAGCACTGCTTCGCGACCCACGATTCGAGTGCACGGTTAAACTCATCGGCATCCACATATATTTTGCCGCAAACCGGGCACTGCGACCCGTTCACATCTCTACCGTATCGGTTGAGGGTCTTTGGCATAGTCAGCGCGCCGCACTCACATCGCAGGGTTTGTGGTTCTGGCATGGAGAGGATGTGGTGCAGGAGATGAGATTAACCTTACTGCTCCTAGTATATGGCCTACCATTCCTTATGCAGGGACTGTTTTAAATCCGCGCACAGGAGAAGATAAGACATTTAACGATAGACGAAGCACCATCATGTCCCACTTCGAGATCACACACAAGGACTCAGCAGGCAGAATCGGGAGATTGCATACCGTACACGGGAGAATCGAGACCCCTACAGTCATGCCTGTGGTAAACCCGAACATACAGATGATACCCGCGTCCGAACTCACGAAATTCGGGGCAGAGATCGTGATCACCAATGCGTACATCATCTACCAGAACCCGGAACTGAAAGAACATGCGCTGGACAAAGGAGTGCATTCCCTGCTCGATTTCGATGGTGCGATCATGACCGATTCGGGATCGTATCAGTTATCGGTGTACCATGACATAGATATCACTTCAGAGGAGATCGTCCGTTTCCAGCAAATGATCGGCTCTGACATCGGTGTGCCTCTCGACATCCCGACACCGCCTGATGTGTCGCGCGATCGCGCCGGGTCAGAGATGAAGACTACGCTTGAGCGGTGCGAGGCAGCACACCAGCTTATGGAGTCGGACGGGACTGCTGGCTCGATGCTCCTTGCAGGCACTGTGCAGGGATCAACCCATCCTGATCTGCGGTACGAATGCGCGCGCGCCCTCTCTGAGACTGTATTTGACATCTACCCGATAGGCGCGGTTGTGCCGCTGCTTGTGAACTACAGGTTCGCTGATATGGTGGACGTGATCGTCGCATCGAAGAAAGGGCTCTCTCCGGCGGCACCCGTCCATCTCTTTGGTGCAGGGCATCCTGCGATGTTTGCGCTTGCTGTCGCGCTTGGCTGCGATCTCTTTGATTCGGCGGCTTATGCACTCTATGCAAGGGACGGGCGGTATCTTACCGCTGACGGGACGTATCACCTGGCCAATCTTAAGTATCTACCTTGCTCATGCCCTGTATGTACATCGCATACCGCAGATGAGTTGAGGGATGAATTTTCAAGCGGAAATTACATTTCACTTGCAGAGCATAACTTGTATGCGACGTTTGAGGAGATCCGGCTCATAAAGCAGTGTATCATCGAGGGCAACCTGTGGGAACTCGTCGAGCGCAGGTGCAGGGCGCATCCGAGACTGCTCGACGGGCTCAAGCGCGCAATCTGTCATACAGACTGGATCGAGCGGCTCGATCCGATTCAAAAGTCGACGTTCTTCTACTGCGGGAGCGAATCCGCATCCCGGGCAGAGGTGCGCCGGTTTGGTGAGCGGCTCGATCGGCTCGATCCGGACGGAACCGTGCTTGTACGGACGAGAAAAGTTAGAGGGGAAGCAGATCGGTTTGACCATGTGTTCAATCTGAAAGTGCCGTTTGGTGCGTATCCTGTAGAACTTGGCGAGACCTATCCGCTCAATGCAGAGGTGCCTGATTTGTCAGAACCGGATTACGAGGCGGCTTCAGTTGCGCTCGGAAATGTGCTTTGCCTGATCCGACAGAATCCCGACGCAATGTTTACGGTCGTCTGCGAATGGAATCACCCACTCCTTGCGGAGATCGGGGATTGCCCGAACGTCGGGGAGATTATATCTGGCAATGAATGATTGCGGGGCATGGGGCAGCACTTAAAATCAGCCCCGCCACACCGGGCAACTTCACAATCATGCCTCACGGCATGACCCCAATATTTATAATCAGTAAGAAGTTTTATACTATGTACGTGTGGGGTTGATGTGTATGAATGAAACCGAGTGCACAAATTCTAGAGGGCTATCGTGCCATGCACTGGTCGCAGCTGTGGCGAAGGTGTCATATCAACGATTCAGAGACGCGCGCGTGCTCTTTGATCCGATCATCAGAGAAGCGACCCTGCTCTGGATGCAGGAGTTAGGTATGGACATGTCGCGCAGGTTTGACCGACCGGAGGATGCGATCCACCATTTCACCGAGTTCACACCGGATGTACATGACTTCAGTATAACCACGACACAGGGGGGTGCTGTCAGGCTCGAGATCGGCAGCACCTGTCCATTTCGGGATGCGTGTCAGATCGTGGATAAAAAAGTCGGGATGGTTAAGGGATGTGCCGAGGCGATCGTACTGCTGCAGGTGATCGAATGCGTATGCCCACAGAGCGAGTCCCTCACTTATGACTTCCAACCAGCACATCGGCGAGATCAGGCATGTACAATTCATATAGGAACGGTCGAGCAGATCGTACTGAACCAGGAGAGTCAGGGACTGTATACTGACTGATATCGCCCATACTCTCTTCGCCTCCGAATAACAACTGGGAGAGAGATGGTTTGTTCATATATGTGATCGTGGGCTCTCCTGTGATATTTCCAAGTTCTGCTGCTATGTCGATGGCATCATACATATTGCCGGTCTCATCCACCAGACCGAGGTCCACAGCGGTAGCACCGGTGTATATCCGCCCGTCTGATAGGTTCAGCACATCTTCCCGGGTTAGGTTCCTGCCGACAGCGACATCGTCCACAAACGTCGAGAAGACCTCCATCACGACCTCATCGGCATACGCCTGCTCATCCACAGTCAGGTTTCTCCAGTCAGCGCCCATGTCCTTGAATTCCCCTGATTTTGCAACCCAGTGCTCGATCCCTTCTTCGTCATAGTATCCGCTCTTATTCTCAAAGACCCATATCACGCCGATGCTGCCTGTGATGGTACCTGGATTCGCAACGATCAGGTCGGAAGATGCTGATATGTGGTATGCAGCGCTTGCAGCGACATCGCCCATCGAGATCACGACCGGCTTCTTCTCTTTTGCCTTCTCAATCTCCCTTTTGATCTCCTGCGCTGCTGCTAACGATCCGCCCGGGCTATTTACCCGCAGAACGATTGCTTCTACATTATCGTCGTCTGCTGCAAGTCTCAAGTACTTGCAGACGCTTTCTGATGTTGAAACCCCGAACCCATCAGGTATTCCGCCCGTAATCATCATTCCCTGTACATAGATCACTGCAACCTGATCTTTGTCGGTATAGACACCATGCAGATCAACGCCACCAAATATCACTGCAAGACTCACTCCAATGATCAGTATCAGTGAGAGCACAATCGCAAGGTAGGTAAAAAATCCTCTAGAACCTCCCTTCTGTGGTGGCGCTGGAGCTCCCGGCGGGACTGGTGTCTGTGGAGGTGGCGAGTGTGGAGAGGGTGCCTGGGGAGTTGGAGATATTGGCGTGGGAATGGACTGGGGTGACGTAGTGGTGCCAAGATGCCCATCATCGATCCGACTCTCTCGATCAGCCCTGTCATCGATCGGCACTCCAATTTGCCCGGTTTTATCATCCATGTCCGATCTCTCTGTTTCCGCGCTATCTGTATGCTCCTGCCCTGTCATCGTTGGTCTATAGGTTGTGTGGCATTAAAAGCGTTCTGAAAAGTAAAGAGAGCCTGCGCTATATATCCACCAGGATCAAGATAGTACCGAAAAGTATGGTAGTACTATCCACTTCCGCATCCGACATACCACTTTAATATATCGCCGTACAATCTATAAGTTACAACCACACAAAGCCCCGTAGGGTAGCGGTCAAGCCTGCAGGTCCTTGGAACCTGTGACGGCGGTTCAAATCCGCCCGGGGCTATCTATATGGGGGCGTCACATTGCGATGGTGTTAAATCGCGAATGGAAACGAATACGCGAATGTCATGAATTACCACCGACAAATTCGTGTTATTCGTGATGAAAACGATCATGTAAAATATTTAGAACAGTGGTAACACCAGATGACGTTACACCCCATCCAAGCGATACGATTATATGATTGTACGGTATAATATCGCAGAGTGACTGATATGCTATCTGTAAACGAGACTGCACTGGACATCGTGGAGGAGATGATCGACTTAAGCGAGGAGTTCAAGATCAAAGCTCACACGCTTGACAATGGCGCTACGGTCGTCGATTGCGGTGTCGAGGTGGCAGGGAGTTATGAAGCCGGGCTTGCATTTACTGATGCGTGTATGGGGGGGCTTGGGACTGCAACACTATTCATGCGAAGCGTTGGTAACGTGCCGCTTGCATTCGTTGATGTCGTTACTGATCACCCCTGCATCGCATCTCTCGGCGCACAGACCGCTGGCTGGCAGATCTGTGTCGGAAAGTATGTTGCAATGGGCTCAGGACCTGCGCGTGCGCTTTCTCAGAAGCCGGCAGCACTCTTTGAGAGGATTGCATATCATGACGATGCCGACTGCGCTGTTATCGTGCTCGAATCGAACAAACTGCCAGACGACGAGGTTATGCAGTTCATCGCTGATAGCTGCGGGGTCGATGTCGGGGATGTCTTTGCACTGGTTGCTCCGACCGCATGTATCGTTGGGTCGGTGCAAGTATCAGGGCGCGTGATCGAGACCGCAATCCGCAGGCTGGATGATCTCGGATTCGATACGCGAGAGATAGAGCGTGCAGCAGGAACCGCACCGATCGCTCCGGTGATGCTTGACGAGATGCGCGCGATAGGCGCGACAAACGACAGCATCATATACTATGGATCGGTGGTGCTCGCCACCAGGGGATTTGAGGAGGAGATCTTCAAACAGGTGCCTGCCAGGACATCGCAGGACTACGGCAAGCCGTTTTACAAGACGTTTGAGAGTGCAGGGTACGACTTTTCCATGATCGAGACGGATATATTTGCGCCAGCTGAGATCACGGTCAACGATCTCGATACCGGAAAGACATACCATACCGGGTATCCAAGTGAGGAAGTAATACTCGAATCCTACGAAATTAGTGGAATTTAATTAAAGAGGAGTTATCTTGTTTCCAACAAAGAAAGTTCAGAGCATGATCGGGTCCAGGGTACAGGTTGAGATGAAAGGCGATGTGCACCTTCTCGAGGGCGAACTAGAGAGCGTGGACGACTATCTGAATCTGCATCTGCTGGATACCGTGGAGATTGCTGACGGAGAGCGGCTCCGTTCTCTAGGGTCGGTCGTCCTTCGTGGCAATAATATCATTCTAATCATCCCGGTCGAATAAAAACGGAGATGGGGTTTGATGGAAGAGATCGAAGAGCGCGCACTTGGATTGATACGCCGCGGCAAAGACGGAATATTGCAGAAACATCTGCGACTGGAACTCGGGGTCGATGGTAGAAGATGTGCGCGCATCGTCCGCACACTGCTGGACGCAAAATTTGTTGAGCGCGAACTGGTAATGACAGATGGCGGCCGGGCATACCGGATCAGGTTCACAGGCGGAGTCGGGAAATATGAACTGCTGATCGCGGGAACGAAGTTTGATCCATGCGTCGGATGCATCGATGAATGTGATCCTACCAGATGCGCCCGGCTGAACAAGTGGATCAGGGCACTGGGCATAGCGATATGAGCGAGATCCCGACCAATTTATACAGCACAGTAGCAGTACTTGTGCTGGTATTTGGGTTCTGGGCAGTTATGCTGATGGACTGCTTGAAACGCCATGAACTCGAATTCCACACCGAGATGCCGAATCCAAAACGTATGTGGACGATACTGCTCATCGTCGGAGTTCCATGGTGCGCTATTATATACTTTGTCGTTGTGAAGAGGAATGATTGAGAAGGAGAAGTTTTTGGTTTGTCACCCGCATTTCCCACGGCTGATAGCTAAAAGGACTCGAAGTCGAGACGATAAAAGTGGAAGGCCTGATATTTGAGAATCATTTGCGCTATTTGGACATCGCATTCCCCAATGCCATCCGGAAGCAATAGAAACTCTCGAAGATATTCCTGCAATCATCTGGAAAAGACGTGCAGACATCAGAGATTGCGGAGATACTGACGTTACATCACGTGCAGTGAACAGGGGGGAATGAATAATGAACGAACTACACCTGAAAGATATGTTTTCCGTTTTTTAGGGAAGGTCCTGGCTACCGAGAGATGAAACCCAATACGATAACAAACTCACTAATTATAGAAGACTTGCAGGAGTTTATCTCCCAGACTGAGCTTAATAAGCCGTATGAAACTTTCTGGTTCTGATGTTTTATGTGGTTCCTGACAAAAGAGCCTCATCGGATGCAGAAAATGGGAGTCTCTGGTATCGCGTTGCATCGACTAAAACCCCGGAGATTTTTGACAGTTCCGAAATAAGATTTTGGAAAGCCACAGAGGCCACAAAGTGACACAGAGGAGACGAAATATGAAAATAACAACCCCCTGTACCCCATGTGGTTTAATCTTCCTTGCCATAACCAGATCCTCTGAAAGAGTGAATAAGTGCATGCACTCGCGAATTACCAGAGAGCTGAAAAGTATAGAATTGTACAATCAATCATCTGAGAAATGCATGCCTTCAGAACTGCGTCTTTGCGATTCGACAGTCTGATCCGGTGGGATCTGCGTCCGCTTACAATCAATCCCGACCTAATCCCTGATAGCCTGCTCGATCCACAGAATATCGCTCAGTATAGCGCTTGCCGTCTCCACAGATCCCGCACCGATCCCGCCGATCGTGATCCTGCCTG
The DNA here is from genome assembly GCA_034659035.1 of Methanobacteriota archaeon. Classification (GTDB taxonomy): domain Archaea; phylum Halobacteriota; class Methanosarcinia; order Methanosarcinales; family Methanogasteraceae; genus Methanogaster_A. The sequence continues at coordinate 20,488 of JAYEGI010000218.1, read as the reverse complement.
CAAGTTCGGTCTGGATGGATGCAAGATTGAAGGTTCCGCCGATGCTTAATGGGTGGTTTCTCGGCACCATCTTTGGTGCAACCTTAAGCACCCCGTCCTGAATCTCCCCTATCAATTTTATGGTATGCCCTTCTTCTTTCGCCAGTTTGAACGATTCCGGAGTGATCTTCGTGATGCCGGTCACATCCACATCATCGTACCCGGCATCCATCCCGAATACCGAGTTTGCAAGAATCACGATCTTTGCTGCGGTATCGATCCCATCAACGTCTGCGCTCGGGTCCGCCTCGGCAATACCGAGTTCCTGCGCCTCCCCGAGTACATGTTCATAAGAGACGCCTTCGTCATCCATCCGGGTAAGTATGTAGTTGCATGTCCCGTTTAACACGCCTTCGATGCTTATAATTCTGTTTCCAGCCAGAGCCTCATTCGAAAGGTTGATTGCTGGCATCGACCCGCCGACCGTCGCCTCGAATCTGAAATGACGGTCGTGCTTCCTTGCAAGGCCACACAGTTCCGAATATGCAACGACAAGCGGTCCTTTATTCGATGTCACGACATGCCTTCCGCTCTCAAATGCACCCCTGATGTGCGAAAGCCCGATTCCGCCGGTTATTATGTCAGTCGATGTAGCCTCGACCATGATCTCATGATCCACGCCAGCGATTACATCGAGTGCGGTCATGCCTGCGGCATCCGCAACCGCACCTCCGTCCATATCAGCAACCGTAGCCGCAACCGCAACTGTGCCAGTCCCCCTCTTCCGCTGCAGCGCGGATGCAAGATCGATGCCAGCAGCATTCACAACAGCACCGCGGGAATCAGCGATCGCAACCACCTCTATGGGGTAGTCCGTGCGCATAAGCGCGTCTGCAACACCCTGCCCGACAGCGCCGAATCCAATAATCGATATTCGTATGCTCATGTTTCACCAGAGTTTGTTCTGAAGTTTATTCCAACGCCTATATTAATTTCTCGTGTATCGCTCGTACAGCGTCTGAAACTCAGCCACATCCGCAATCTTCGATGCAGGCAAATGGTACCTGACCGTGCCAGACGCCAGGATCATTACCTGATCAGAGAGTGCAAGACTCCGCTTCAGGTCGTGCGAGATCATGATCGTGGTGATCCCTGATCCGGTAAGCGAATTAAGCACGCCTTCAAGACTTGTCGATGCCTGCTGATCAAGACCGGTGTACGGCTCATCGAGAAACAGTACTTGCGGGTTGTGAAGAATCGCACGAGCGATCGATAGTCGCTGTTTCATGCCTCTTGAGAACGTGCCGACGCGATCGTGTTTTCTATCGGCAAGCCCGGTCTCTCCAAGGACTTCATCTACCCTTCTATCGTTTTCCGGAATTGCATACATCTTTCCAAAGAATTTGAGATTTTCGCCTGCTGTAAGTTCGTTGTACAGATAGGTGTTATGCGAGATCACTCCGATGATTCCCCTAACCTTTTCCGGAGATTTGTTAACATTGAAACCACCGACCTCTACAGCACCCCCGGTTGCATTGACAAGCGTCGCCATGATCTTGATAAGAGTCGTTTTACCTGCGCCGTTTGGTCCTACGATCGTTAAGAACTCTCCCCTCTTGACCGAGAAATTGACATTATCAAGCACAGTCATGCCGCCGAAGTTCTTTGTGATCTCGTGAACATGGATCATCGTACCTACTTTTTTCTTTGATCACATTTAACGATTGCCACACCACCGCAAGAATGTGGCATACGAAGCAAAACCCCCTGTAAATGTGCGTGATTTGTAACTACTCAGGTACCTAAAACCACTACCGGGGAACTTCACTATGCAGGAACTATCCGGGACCTGGAGCATACTGCAACCAACAGGGGATTTAACCGCAGAGTACGCAGAGAGGCGCAGAGGGGAAATAAACAGTTATGTGCTTCTAGAGTTCCTCTGCGCCCTTCGCGGTTATTTTTCTTGCCAGAAAATACAGGATTGTAATCGGAGACCAATCAACATACCTGAGTAGTTACCGTGATTTTCGAATTTTGAAGTAATCTGAAGGATCCCATATAGAATCCCCACATTATGATATAGTTATCGAAAACAATATCCGAAAGATGAAAATAACAACTCTCTGTGATCCTCTGTGGTTTAATATTCCTTGCCATAACCAGATCACCCGGAAGAGTGAAAAAGTGCATGTACCCGCGAATTACCAGAGAGCCGGTTAATCTTCAGTCTTTCTGAGAATATACGAAAAAAACATCAATCTGTGTTCATCGGTGTTAATCTGTGACTAAAAGTCATATAGCCACAGCTTAACACTGATTATACGGATTTAGGGGAACATCTGCGTCGGTTACCACTTAATTTGAAGTGGGTACGTATTGACCTCTATCCCTTCCTTCGCCTCCGCAGCAGGATCACGACCGCAATGAGGATGGTTGCTATAGCAACACCTGCAATGATCCGGATGTCCAGTCCGGAAGCGATCTCTAGAGGTCGATCCTTGTCCAGACCCTTCCCAAGCATCTTATCACGCGCTCCGTAAGAGACGTGCACCGGGACGATCTGGTTGTCTGCGATGTCCGCGTCGGTCATATCGATTCTGCAAGATGGAGACTCGCTCCCGCCAGCTGGCAGATATAGGGGGTCGTCAACCACGTTGTACGATTGCTTTCGCCCGCCGATGCGTAGCATAACATCAGGACGGACATAACACGGCGCATCTCCTGTATTGGTGATAGTTACCGAGAGACGCTCTGTCTTTTTGGTGTAGAGTACTTTTGTTGCATCAACGCTCGATTTGTCCACAAAAGTGATTATGCCAACTCGAAGCGTCTGTTGTAACAATCTGTTCAGTGATCTCGGTGATTCCCCGAAGACAGTATATGCCTCAGCCGTGATGTTTGCAGTCTCCAGCGACGGATGTGCTGCCAGTTCCGGGCAGTCGTACGAAACGCCGGACGTGGTTCCTTCGATGATAATGATCGCATCTTCATCCCCGACCGTTGCGACCTGTGTGCCGTCAACTAATACGCTTACTGCTGATTTGGAGAATATGTCGATGTTTGCATCGTTCTTGTAGGCGATCTCCAATCCCCCGGTGCCCTGATTGTAGTCCGCAGAGACGACAGACATAACAAGGTCATACTTCGGCAGCGGAAATTCATCGAGCGTCTCAACGAGATTGAAAGCCGCGCCGCTTCCTGTGCCTCTTCCCTGCCCGAACTTGATGAAGACATGCATATCGGTGCGTGCTGTTATCATGTTTGCGGCATCGGTCAGGGTATTGCCTATGACCACGCCGGTCCCAATTCCGATTTCATTTAAGTAGTTGACCGTCTGCTCAGGAATGACGTTTGTGCCGATGAACAGTACCGGCTCCCTTCCAGACATGATCTCGTTCTCGATGAACTCTCCATTCGTAAAGACGATCTGGCTGACTTCCGACATATCCTGGTATTTCTTGGTGATTTCGATGTTGTTATCAAATCTGTCACCATAATCGATGATCTCAGGACTGTATCTGCTCAACGAGTCGTTTACCTGCTGGTCCACACGACCATAGATCAATAGATTGTCAACGGTGCGCCCATTAAGAAAACCTGAGATCTCATCGATGTTATCATGATCGGCAAACAAGACCCATGACCTGCTTTTGACAGCATAAGGCGCAACAGAGATCGCATTGTACCCGTAAGTTTCATCCAGTACGATAAAGTTCGTTATATCAGGGAGTTCTCCTATGAAATGCAGGTTCGCATCTCTTCCATTCGGTGACTTGTAGGTCCCTGAAACTGTAAATCCCTCGGTGGTCAGCGTCCCTTCGTAATTTGCAAAGAACGGTGACGTTTCTGACTCGACAAGTAGAATGTCCTGATTCTTGCTGAGATAGTTAGGCAGAGCGGTTGCGTGTGGGGCATCTGTGATAAACTGGGAAGGCATCCCGCGCAGGTTTGCATATATCATTGAAGAATATACATCCCTCCAGTCGCCAGAGTTGATGACCACTTGTTCCTGCGCACACGCAGCCGACACAGACGCGATGACGCACGCCAGAATTAGTATACACTTCAATTGTTGCTTTAGACTTCTACCCATAGCTTAACCGCCTCCTTTTTACAACTTGTGTTAGTATTTTTAATATACTCTTATAAAAAGATTACTGTGCGATGATGGAGACTTTTTAATTTGTTCTGGTCGGTTGAAAACATGACGCCAGCCCGGCAAATGCAAATATGATTAGATGGGTGTAATCAGTGGAATTTGTATATGTATGAGAGTGAAAGATATAAAGTATGTACTGTTGATATAGGTTTGAGATATATGGAATGTAAATCCATGTAGACGCATTTAAGAATATAACAGTATTATTACAAAACATGGGTAAAACAATCAGGAGCCGGAGATCAGGAAACAGACACTATGCGCCCATACAACGCCTCCGGGAACATAGCAAACGGCGGCGACCCCCATCCACTATACTCAGCACCGGCATAAACTGCGATTTTTTTATTGGTGGAACCAAACTGATACAACCCACAAACAAGGACTCAGCACCTTGCCCACACTACGGTTTCAGAGATTTAAAAAAGCTCACGTTGTGGCGGTGTGAAGTATAACTACACCTGCCGCAACTCCGGCAACCTACAGCCCGCCAGACCCAATCAACCTTGTGAACACGACAGGCTGCGGCTGTTTCTATCCTGACGATGAAAGTACCCCCCAGACGGCAAAGCCAACTTCGGGTTTACAGCAAAGTACAAGGACAACAGCTCCACAGGCAAGCTGAACTTCCAGTACAAGGATGCCGGCATCTATTTCAAGAGCAGGTCAATCGACTGGCGGACAATAAGCAGTGTGAGCGCCCAGTTCCAGGGCACAGGAACGATCAATGGCGATGGCTTGTACACATCCGAGTGAATGCGGAGTACAACGGCGAGCCTGGTGCGGGCACAGATCACTTCGATATCAAGATCCGGAACGGTACCAATACCGAGGCTGATCCATACCACAAGGCAAAGAACACGATCTCGGGCGGGAATATCCAGGTTCAGACGACTTAGGGCTCGTTAAGAATTAACCTGAACAACTATTAAATACTATCACAATCTATTTATGTCATGGAAGAATGTGCCATCAAAAAAATATTTGAGACTATGGAAGGTCGTTTGAATGAGCGACAACAGAGGCTATTAACTGCTGTGTTAGCAGATGCCCTTGGTTACGGCGGGATCTCAACACTTTCCCGAATAACGGGCATGTCCCGTACCACAATTACGTCAGGTCGCAAGGAATTGAAAGATTCGGAAGAATTATATGAGGGTAAAGTCCGAAAGAAGGGTGGTGGAAGGAAGAAAATCAGAGACAAGGATCAGACTCTTATGGATGATCTGGAACGTTTGATCGAACCGGTAACTCGTGGCGATCCCGAGTCTCCTTTACGTTGGAGTTGCAAGAGTACGCGCAAATTAGCTGAAGAGCTCAGGCAAACGGGTCATGATGTCAGTCATGTCACTCTATCGACTCTTCTTTCCGAATTGGGGTATAGCCTGCAGGGCAATAAGAAGACTATCGAAGGCGCAAGCCATCCGGATTGGAATGCTCAATTTGAGCATATTAATCGGATGACTCAGGAATATCAGCAGAATGGGCAGCCTGTAATCTCCGTGGACACAAAAAAGAAAGAATTGGTCGGAAATTTCAAAAATGGAGGACGTGAGTTGCGTCCCGGGAGGGATCTGGAAAAAGTTCTGGTGCATGATTTCAAGATAGAAGAATTGGGCAAAGTGAATCCGTACGGTATCTATGATATTGCGCACAATCACGGGTGGGTGAATGTAGGTACAGATAATGACACGGCAGCGTTTGCGGTTGAAAGCATCCGACGATGGTGGAATTCTATGGGGCAGACAGTATATCCGGAGGCGGAAAAACTTTTGATTACCGCCGATAGCGGCGGAAGTAATGGGTACCGGATTAGATTATGGAAAACAGAACTGCAAAAACTTGCGGATGAAAACGGACTCGAAATATCAGTATACCACTTTCCACCGGGAACAAGCAAATGGAATAAGATTGAGCACAGGTTATTCGCTTTCATCACCCAAAACTGGAGAGGTAAACCTCTCATAAGCCATGAAGTTATTGTGAATCTCATATCTGCAACGACCACAAGAAAAGGCTTGCAAGTTGAATGCCAACTGGACAGAAGCTCATATCCCAAAGGAATTAAAATACCTGATGAGATAATGGAACAGATTAACATTATCCGGAGTGATTTTCATGGCGAATGGACTTATACCATCATTCCAAGAGATATGTCAGATTGTTCATGTTAATTTTTTATAAATACTTAAGGGAGACATGTCGAGCGACTCTGGTACTCCGTTTCTGGTGACGGGGCACCGCCACTTCTTTTTTATAGTGTTTTTGAAGGCAGGTTACCGCGACTTTGTGGATGACTGCGACTGATCGGCAATCTTTGCGCCTGCTAAACAGCACTTTGGCTCTGAAGAGTACGCGGCGACCTCCGATCCTGTGTCATTTGCGATCTATGGGCACGGGGTTGACTCGGTCTCGGCATTTGATGAGAGGTCGGCAGCAGAGGAGTCGTACTGGCTTAAGGTCGGGTCTGAATTGATCAGGTTGATATCCTGGATTAAGGATGCGTATTCGAGTGGAAGATTTTTTAAAAATGTTCAGAGTATCGGATATATGGTCATAGGCGACAGAAGCGAAAGAAGAAAAGACTTTGATAGGTTACAAAACGAGTATTATCTGGTGAAATGAGATGGATAGTTCCTATGGAGACCTGAATATTAAGGCGCTGTTTATGGAAATTGTTGGGAAGTTGGAGCGAATCGAGGAAAAACTGGACGAAACCACGTATCTTCCGGAAGAATTTTTCAAACCAGACTTTGTAGAACAGGTGGACTTTGTAGAACAGGTGAAATCTGCAGAAAAGGACATATCAGATGGCAAATACCTTGAATTCGAAAGTATGGATGATTTCTTGAATAGTGTTGAAACATGACATACAATATCATCGCACACCCGAGAGTTCAGAAGGACTTTAAAAAGTTATACCGGAAAGATAAGGTTCGCTATGCACATCTGAAAAAAAGACGTAACTACTCAGGTACCTAAAACCATTATTCAGGGGACTTCACTATGCAAGAACTATCCGGGACCTGGAGCATACTGCAACCAACAGGGAATTTAACCGCAGAGTACGCAGAGAGGCGCAGAGGGGAAATAAACAGTTATGTGCTTATAGCGTTCCTCTGCGCCCTCCGAGGTTATTTTTCTTGCCAGAAAATACAGGATCGCAATCGGGAGACTAATCAACATACCTGAGTAGTTACAAAAAGACTTAAAATCCTTGCAGAGAACCCTGAAGTTGGTAATACTCTTTGAAACGTTTTAAAAGGTAAATGGAGGGTTCATATTGGGTTTTCCGTACTTATTTATGAAATTGACAAGAAAAATAACAGAATAGTGCTTTTGGATTTCGAACACCACGATAAGGTCTATAAATAATTCGAGCGCAGTCGGGATATCGTTTGCGTTCGCATCCCATCCTTAAGGGGCACCACATTGAACCACACAGTATCGAGCGGGCATATAATCACCCGTGCGAATCATTATCATCCTCATCATCGCGCGATCTCCGCAATATAACGATTAGGAAGATGCCGGCAGCAATGGCAAGCAAGAGCGCCGGGATGAGATACGGCCATTCGTCTCGCCCGGGTTGTTCCTCCGGCGCCGCCCCTGCCGGTTTCCTCATCGGCATCTCCGCTGCCACCATTGCCGGCTCCACGGGTGCCGGAGCGGAAGCGGACATGAACGTTGACATCGCATTCACTGGCGGATATGTGCCGTCACCACCACCGCCACCGTGCTGAATGGATGCTGGTCCGGCAACGATTGCGAAGAGAGAGAAATGCTCGAATGTCGCACGGAATGTAACCCGGTCACCGGTTATATTGGTAGACTCCTGCGTCATAGTTATATTGCCTTCCAGCTCGCCTGTTGTCTCATTGATCTTGAAGAGTACTATATTGTCCGGATCTCCTCCTGCCACGGTATCGAACCATGTTTTATTCAGGGTTATGCTGATCGGCACTCCTGCTACATCTGACCGGGTGAAGTTCGTCATCGAGAGTTGTGCATAGACCATGATCGGGGTATTGTTAGCAATTGTAGAAGTATCAACGCCGAAATAGGTGGCAAGCGTTTCAGTCAGTCGGAAAGGGTCAGAGACATTCAGATATTTGAGATCACTGTACCGTTCTACCAGTGTTGTATTAAAGGAGAGGCATCTATATAGAGTAACCATCCTATAAAAATCAACATCGATATCCACGGAAACGGTTCCAACATCGGTCTGTGATGTCATGTATTCTTCCGGAGATGTGTTCAGTTGTATCTTGCTTATGTTTCCGGTGGAGGTGCCTGCAACTGCGATTGCGTCATCTTTAAGCGTTATCTCAAGAGCGCCGCCTGTCACGGGTACGGAAATGACCATGCCCGCTGTTGCATTACCAGCGATTATGCTTGCATTCTCCCCGGTGGTATTAATGGTTACAATGCCGTCTTCGATCGTTACCACTGTATCAGCCACACTGACCCCAGTTCTTGGTACCGTTACGGCAACACCTTCCAGTGTCCCGTTGCATCCGGCTTCGGCAGTTTTTATGAATGGAACATAAACAGTACCGTATACGGATGCTATAGTAGCGATAGCTCCTTTCACGACTGCAGTTCCTGGAGAAGTTGAAGAGGTCAGGGTGGCGTTTGTGGTGCCGTTTTTAGCTTCTGTGATATGTGGAGTTATCTCGCCAAGTGTTGTGGAGAATGTGACTTCGGTCCAGTTTACCACCCTGCCGGACTTATCTCTGACAATGGCGGTTATCGTTGAGGCCTTGATCCCATCCGCTTTGATGATGCCCGGATATGCAGTCAGGGATATCGCGGACGGCTTGGTCACAGGTGGTATTGGTGGAATCTGGTATATCTTGTATATCTTCGGACTTGCCGGGTTGTTCGGAAGTATGAACTGGAAGTTACAGGGCATGTCGTTGTAGCAGGTCCCGTTCTCGATGACCGGGACTATGAATACGAGATTGTCCTTGTCAGGTTCTGTGAAGAAACCTTCCTTGAAGTATCTGGACTCGGAACAATTCACAAAGGTATATGCAGTCGGCGCAGGCAGGAGCCGGTCATAGATACTGTAGTTTTCAGTTGCTTTGAATGTCCTGCTCCCGGAATCGTAGCCAGTGCCGGTGATGGCATCGATCATGGCAGGGCTGCCCGCGGTCAGATGCCCGATATCCGGTATAATCTGTGAATCGGTGATCAGCAGGCACCCGCCCATCCAGCTTACGTTGATCGCCTGTATCCGGGTTCTGTTATCTAGATAGTGCGGACTTTCCGACGCCGGTATGACGCTGCCATAGAATCCAAGCCAGTAATCAGTGGATGAACTGGTATCGAGGTCGATTACGAGGATATACCCCCCCTGTGTATCATCCGACTGCGCGCATCCACCGCCTGACGAGAATGCGGTTAATAATAGTATCAAGACAGGGATGGCGTTCTTGATTGCTGACATCGGTTATATCCTTTCTCTGTCACTATCCAAAGATATTGACTCCGAATCAGTGAAATCGATGCATTCTCTGCCATGATCTTTATTACCGATTTTAGCGGAGGAAGAAATGAAAGAGGAGTCGGAGAGACTCCCCAACGTCTGTCTACTCCACAGGATCAGGTTATTTCCACGTAGAAATAGTACGTATGGTGTTGCCCAAAAGGATCACAGTTAATTGGCACAATCATCTGGTAGTCGCAAGTCTCTTCACCACCATCTTGTGCTAGGAAACTCGGCTGAGTTTCGTTGATTATACCTACAAATATCCAATCGAATACCTCCCATTCCCCGTTATGAAGCAGTACAGTCTCCCATGCCGCATCACCTTCTGTGCCGCCGTCCGTCTTGACGGTTGGACAACTGTTTGAAGGGAAGTTAGTGTCCCCCATAGTGAAACCGGTGCTAGAATTTTTTGTGAAGGTATTCTCTATACTGTCTGGTTCGCTTACTAAGTAGAAATTCGAATCTGCACTGACAAGATTCATGGAACCGCCGTACGAAGACCAGAGGGGTGTTAAATCCCTTAATGTTGCGTACACTTCTCCCGTAGTATTGGTATTCGTCCAGTTATACATTGTATTACCGTCGGCATCATCCAATGTAATCACACTGTTAACATTACCATAGTATCCCTGCCAGTGTTCTGTCTGTTGCATCGCACTGAGATCGATTGGTGTGATGTTGCCACCTCCTGCAACATGAGTTGTTGCAGCGAATGTTGTTCTCGTCACATTAGCACCCTTGGTGCCGTCCGCACCAATTGGAGTTGCACTCACGATCCCTGTGAATGCCACCACCAGAGCGATCAAGATCACAGCGATTTCAATTGTTCTTATATTCATTGTTCTGCCTCTTTATCTGTTTAGATCTGCTATTTCGCATATCTGTTCTGTTGTTCATTGTTCGATACGTTTTAGATCTATGAGATCTCCCCTCGTTCCCATCCCTGAATTATCCGTTATATTCTGTTTGCCCCCCCACCTCGGTTATGCCACAAGACGTATTTCGGGTATCCTACCATTCGTGCTTTCCACAGGTCCCTGCTCCACCCTGCCTTAAGCTGCCCTGCCCCGCATTCTCCCCGGGCTTCATGACCCCTGCTATGTGCCCGGAGGTGCGTCTCTCGTAGTCGCTATCATCGTTCCGGTGCCGGTGCCGACGTTGACAGGATCGCGGATTGGACTCTCTGCCGCTTATGCTAATGTCACAGGTTGCAACACAACCTTCGCGATTCATCGCAGCTACATCCGGGCTGGCAGCGAAGGCGCTGCTCACATCTCCGGATCCGGACGATTCCGCGAGGGCCGTTCTGGCGCGCGCCGCAACGAAACGCTGCAGCACAGCGGTTGATATGATTCCGTGTACCGACACTATTACACCCCTCCTTCGTATTTAGGATGTGATGACGCAATCCGATTTCTGCGTGACCAACCCAAGGACGCACTTTCAGATGCTTTCTCACCCGTGAGGCACGAATGTGGATCATGCATGCCTCCATAATACACTTGCGAGGTTCTCGTATTAAACTGTTTCGTGCAAAGCCACTTTGCATCTAAAGTAGTGTTTAACCCTAAAGTCTACAAGCTTTATGTCTAAAGTCGCCGACCTCGGGATTAAGAAGCCGTCTCACAATTCAAAATCACTGCAAAAAGAAGGAGTCTTTTTATTATTTTCTGGGAACGTCGGATTGTCTTACGCAACCACAGTTTCCATAATGGATCACTATCGATCTTAAAAGTAGTTTACACCGCTAATCTGTGCCCATGTCGAGTAGAGCTCATAGCGCACCTCTTGTTTAGGTAATAGCTCCAAGGTTGCTATGAGCCCCCTCACAGAACCGGACGTGAAGATTTCCCTCATCCGGCTTCTGAAGCACATCCCCTACGGATTCAGGTTATATAACTAGTGATATATCTTCGGCTTCGGGAGCGGATTAAGTTGGAGAAAATGATTGAACTGATCTCAGTTGTAGCTTTTCCTCTGGCTACGACGATTTATCGATTTGAAAGCAGATCTCATGGCATGGTGGTAGAAGTTCTGCAGCGAGCGTATGTTCCCGCTCATTCCGTAGTAGCAGTAATGTCCAAGCAGCTTTATTGGTGGTATAATATGCTTTATTCACTCTGGGAAGATCCTCGGGAGTGATTAGAAAATTATCATATGCGTTCAATCTCGTAGACAGTTATTTCGATGGTTGAATGCCGGTTTGTCGAAGTCGCTCGAGGAAACTACTTGAATCACGGAAGGAGATTGAGACGCGGCCCGAAGCGTGTGGGGCACAATATTCGGGAGAGTTCTGGTACTTGGAGATCATGGGTGGCGTGGTGCCGCACTGGCGCAGATATGCGAGTTCATGAATTTTACCCCAGATCCCTAAAACATCCCATTACACCGATTTTAGACACACATACTTTTACACTTGTTCACTATTTCAATTCCACATAAATATCAAGAGCCCCGCCAACCACTGGATTAAGCGTGCATGGGGCTACTAATTCATAATTATACGCAGCACCGCCAAGATCGGTCGTAGCCGCCCCGATCATTGTTACGAATACGAGAGTCTCATCGTCTGCCACATCATAATACCCATTAGTATCAGAAGTAGCGTCCCATAAGATCCCTGCAGTGAAATTCGCGCTTCCAGATGATGCATGGTTCGTCATCATGGTGCTGTTCACGATCGGCACATTCGGTATGAAGTTTCCATAGACTGTGAATAGTGCCCTGTCCGTTGCATTGCTCGGATCGTCGCCGCTGAACAGCTCAGTGATGTTATTGTCAACAAATCCGGTCGCATTGTTGCTGCCGACAACCATGCCAAGGTTGGTATCGGAATCAAGAAAGTCGTGCCCGCTCGCATTCAGGATATCGTCACTATCGCAGCCGAGTGCGTGGAGATCGCTCCAGTTTACACTTGAGCCATCATTTACGATATAAGCGTACCCGTCATCGGTCTCATTACCCCATGTCCAGGTATAGAGCGGGTTGGAAGCACTGTCTGTCAGTACGATGTTACCGCTCACATTCCCATAGTACTTCTGCCACGCGGAGACGTTTATCACTGCTGACGCGTTGTTGTTCGTGGCGTTTGCCGCAGACTCGCTGACAGAGTTGGCAGGGTCTGCCCATACCGAGATGTTGTGCGTGCCAATCAGCGATAGATTCCAGTACCCGGTCATGTATGTGGTGTTGTGCGGATAACCGGTGGTTACATTTCCCAGTTCTCCTTCCGTTGACACGTTATACGTAGAGTTCCAAAAGCACCTGCTCCAGTTGCCATCTACGCCAGCTGAGTCGAAGAATGACACAAAAAAGTTAGAAGTTATATTTCCGTCTCCATAGTTTGCAATCGTTGCATTAACCGTGATGTTCCTACCCTCTTTGACGTGGCAGCCGGTCCCTGTCTCAGAGATGGATGATCTGTTTTCGCTAGTATCCCAGTGATCAAACATTACATTGATCACTCGAAGGTCGGGGTCATAGCCTGCGTAAACCTTCCGGACTTCTAATTCATTGCTTAACACTCCATCTTCTATCCCAGATCCGAATCTGAACTGTAAGGTGTGCGTTGCCGGGGTCAGAACCTTTGACACTTCATGACTGGTCAGATTACAGCAATAGTTTTCGATGAAGATAGAACCGTTTATCCATGTATAGTTCAAGATTTGATCTCCGCATTTGATTTCAAGGAACTGCAGGTCGCCTTCTTCTGCATCGCTCCATGTTGTTTGGTTCACTGCTGTTATTGTCAGGTTCGCACATCCAACAGTCTCGAATTCAACAGTCCAGTTGCCGCCAATAGTGGGATAGCTCTGTACATTTAACACAGTAATATCAGCCTCTACTTCAAAGCTCTGGTTGGAAAGCATCGGCACATTCCAGGTTGCCATATCAATGATGCCACTACCGTCGGTATCAGAGAAAGAGACATCAAACTCCTCGGAACCGGTCACATCTATCCGTGACCCGTTCGCCAACCAGAAAAGCCGGAGGTTGGATTTTTCTGTTTCACCCAGTTTTGAGTATGCGGTTACATTAGAATAGTGCACAGATGCGTTGCTTCCGATGACGACCTCTTTTTTCCATGTACCATCCGCAATAACCGGCTTACTTTCCTGTGTAAAAGGTGCCGGTGTCCTGTATCTTATGATGGTGTCAGAGACATTAAACTGCCATTTGACCGGTTCGCCGATTCGAGCGTCGCCCTGTTCCCGCGTTACCTCAACAACCGTATAGGTCTGGTCAGAAAGTTCCGGAACCGTCCACAAAAGTGTTTCATTGCCCCTTTCCGTCGTCATCTCCGCAACTATTCCGGTGTCGTCCACGAATTCGACAATCTCATCGAACCCCTGTGATTCTATGGCAACAGGGATATCATGATAATGTATGGACGAGTTGTGCCAGACCGTTACCTGCTTTACGGTTATTTCATCTGTTAGCCCTGGTCCTCTTTCGTCCGTAACTATTTCTTTGTAGGCTCCGATGTCAAACGCATCCGGTGGAATCAAGTCCATGACCTTGATCTTCTCTTCTGTCACAGCAAGTTGAACAGGGGGGGTCTGGTAGGTTATATTAAAACTTGTGCCTCCGCCGGCTGCCAGATCAACCGGAATAGATGAATTGATAATCGTTGCCCCGGAATCAGAAGAGAGATTGGAATGCCCCGTGGGCAGGAAAATGCTGACCGAGAAATTTAATATCGAAAAATTTTCGTGGTTTATAATAGAGATGCTCTGTGACCAGTTGACATGTTCGCCCAACTTTATCGCTCCTTGCTCAGGCTCTCCGAAGATAATCTCCAGGTCTGCTACTTCAAACCCGGTGGTCAAGAACTTCTCATCATCGCCGATACGCAACATAATATTTATCCTGTAACTACCAGCAGTATCTGGCTTGAATTGATATTCGCGGTCAGTGGATGGCAGCGCGGTATATAAAATCCCTTTCGGGCTTAGTATATTGAAAAAAACTATTTCTTCTGGCGCCGCTGCTAAAGAAATGCAGATAGTCTCACCCAGCGCATACGTTTCTTTACCTACCGAAAGGGGCGTATTATTCGGATATTGTGCTGAAACGTCGGGAGTGTGGATAAGAAGGATGGGATATATTGAGGTTATGAATAGGATAATAGTGATGATCCTGATGTTAATCGTCATATTCGGGTCCCCACGATTTCGCCTCGCGTATAAAGATAGGCGCATTGATAATATATAATGCTTTGGCAAAGCCCCCTCTGCATGGTTTTCCGGGAAAAGAAGAAAAAGAAAGGTGGAATCTACTGGTGTGCGACTGAAAGTGCCCCTGGGTCAACAGAAAGGTAGTGCGAACGTGACAGGGGTATCTCGGAACAGCAGAGAATATCCTTGAATATGCGAGAAGATCGGAAGAGCTGCCACGCATCGGGCTGAAATCGTTGCGATATGGAGAAACTACTACAACTGTTGGTTCCGAGATTGGTACTGAGACTGCTGTTGCAACCACAACTGGAGTTGGCGTTTCAGTCTATCTCGGCGGGTAGGTGCCGCAACCGCCGCTATGAGTCTTGCCCATCTCCGCGCCTGCTGGTGCTAAATGCAACAGCAGCGGGCGCGATCAATACATTTATCTATTTATAACTATTCGCAACTCCTTGCACCCAATGCAAAGTGTGTAATAGTTCCGGAGTTTCTTTATCCTATATCTATCTTCTCAGCCGCAGCCTGCAGGATCATGAAAGCGTCCACCGACGTGAGCTTACCATCGCCGTTCATGACCCAACATTCGTCCGATGCCCTGTGGGTTTACCCAGTAACCTTGTGGTGTGTCCGGTTCTTTGTCCCGGAAGTTAGGCACACCGTCGCAGTCGGTGTCTAATATGGATACTTCTTCAGGTTCTTCTGATGCTGGTGGTACGGCACCCCTGATTGTACGCTCGGCGAATGGGTAAAACCGCGCCGTGTCGTTGTCTGCCACCCTGAAATACATCCCCTTCATGATCTCGACAACGGTGTTCCGGCTCAGGTCGAGGTCGCCATCGTTCTTAAGCACAATCTGTGATCCGCTTACGGCCATAACCTCCATATTTCCGTATGTCCTGCCCAGTTCAATCTTATCAACATCATTATCGATCAGGAAGACGTGCTGCACCTGCACAATGTTGGACTCGGTGCCCCTGAAGACGGCATCGACCCAGCAGAAGAAGACGACAACATCTTCCACTCCTGCAATGTCTTCGGTGTACAGGTACCTGCGATCACCGCTCTTGCTTGAATCGATCAAAGTGGCGTCGATCTCTTTGCCGTTCTTTGCAAGCGACAGCCATACCTTATCACCATTGAGATCGATCTGCCTGGCAGTGAGTGTGAATCCTCCGCCAAGATCCCATACCTCTCCGGTTGCAAGGGTCTTCTTATCGTCACATGACTCAAACTCGATCAACAGTTTGGCAAGCTTGTCAGCGTTTGGTACGGTAGAACCGCCTGTGCTGATAGCCACATATTTCTCTGCCATCCAGCCCTCGAGGTAGTAGTAGGTGACGTTGTTATCACCCACCACACCGAGGCAGGAGGTCTCCTCACTCCTGGCGATCTCGTACCTCTGTCGCTGTGGCGATGTGGTGTAGATCAACTGCTCATCAGGGATGGTCCGTCCACTATCAGTAAGAGTCGTATTGATCATCAGTTTCTCGGAACCCATATCGTCATCAAGATCATACCAGAATGTTGCGAAGTTATATGGGTTCCATGTGTAGCCAGTTGAATAATGGTCACTGCCCGGTACCGTTTCCTTCAACCGCCCGGTAGCATTCGCCTCTATGACCGTACCGCGGACATCATAGTCGCCTGCCCCCGTATAGAGCTTGTACGGGTAGAATCTCACAGTATCGTTTTCTGCTACCCTGAAGTATATGTTATTCACGATCGCCACATCGTCACCCTCACTCAGATCGAGGTCACCATCGTTCGTAAGCTCAATACGGTCGGCGCTCGCAGTCCTGACCTCCATGTTGCCGTAGCTCGTACCCGGTTCGACATTCTCAACATCATTGTCGATCAGGAAGACGTACTTCACCTGCACAAGGTTGGACTCGATGCCCCTGAAGGTTGCATCGACGTTGCAGAAAAAGACGACAACATCTTCCACGCCTGAGATGTCTTCGGTGTATAGGTATCGGCTGTCAGTGTCTGCGTCGATCACAGAGCTGTCTATCTCTTTGCCGTTCTTTGCAAGCGATAGCCACACCTTGTTGCCCCGGGGATCGATCTGCCTGGCTGTGAGTGTGAACCCTCCGCCAAGGTCCCATGCATCTTCGGTTGCCAGAGTCCTCATATCGCTGCTGCTGTCAAACTCGACCAGCAGTTTGGCGAGTTTGTTGGCGTTTGTCGCTGCCGAACCACCAGTGCCGATGGCCACATATTCCTCGGCAATCCAGCCCTCGATGGCGTAGCTGGTGACATTATTGCCATCCACTGTGCCAAGTGCTTCACCCACATCTTTGTAATACCTGTAATCCTGTGGCTGTGGAATTGTCCTGTAGATCAATTGACTATCCTCGATGATCCTGTTATCCCATCCGCGAGGGGTTGTGTTGATTATCATGCTCTCCGAACCCCTGTCCTCATCAAGATCGTACCGGAATGCTGCGAAGTTATACAGGTTCCAGATATACCCAGTTTGATAGTTATGCTCACCAACCGCACTCAACCGACCGATCTTATCCACTTCCACGACCTCGCCGCGGACCTCAACAGGCGCGTCCACAGGATGTGGTTTCGGAGTCGGTGTAGGGGTTGGTGTAGGGGCCGGTCCGAGATCCGGAGCAGTGCATGCACGGTTGACGTACGGATAATACCGGTAATTGGAAACCCCATTCCCATCCAGGTCATCAGCAACATGGATCCGGAGATCTCCGGCTATACCGATATCACCCATGTGAAGATCGATGTTTTTGCTGTTTACGAGCCGGACTGATTCGGGCGTAACCGTCTCCATCTTCATCATGCCAGCTCCGGTCTCGACGACCTTGACGGGATTGTCGTCGATCAGCATCGCGTGTTTGAATTGTGCGATATTGGTCTCTGTGCCGCGAAAGATCGCGTCCACATACACGCTGAAGATCGGTACATCAGCCTCATCCCCCACATCCGCCTGGTACACGAAGGTACTCGTTGTCGGAGCGTTCCACATCACAACGTCATAAGCTCCGGGAAAGCCATTGATACACATACAGTTGCAAAACCAATCTCCGGTTTCACGCGGCTGGATAACTGACGATGCCACCTCCACACCGTTCTTGAAGAGCGAGAGCCATGCCTCATCCACAGCAAGATCGATCCGCGTCACAACAAGGGAGTACCCATTCCCAAGATACCATTCATCCCCTATCGCAAGCGTCTTCTTTCCGCCATCCCCCATCTCAAGGATGATTGGTGATACCAGATACGGCTTGCCGTTGACAGCCATATATCGCTCTCCAAACCACCCGATCGCAAAGTATTCTCCGATCTCAGGGTTTTTATAACACGACTCAACCCGATATGTGGTATATGCAAGATCGCCATTCTCGATGGTGTCTGGTATTGTAACGGTCGATATGAGCGAGTCAGACATCAGGTTCCGGTCCACATCGTAATAGAGTCCTGCAAAGTTCTGTCCGGTCCAGGTGAATGGGGCGATCTGGGTTGCAGCGTCCACGACCTCGCCGCGGATCTCGGCCACAGGTATGGGCCCCCCTACAACTGTTGGTTCCGGAACTGGTACCATGGTTATTGATTCAGGGGTTGGTACCACAATTGACGGTAGTACAATCGTCGCTTCAGTGGTTGGTATTAGGATTGTTGTTGCTGTCACCACTGGCATTGGCATCCTATTCCATTCTTGCGGGCAAGTGCCGTTACCACCACCATCATGTGTCTCGTTGATCTCCGCGCCTGTCGGTATGCTTAATACCATAGCCGCGAGCGCGATCAGTACAATTATTCGTAGGTTCATATTTAACAACTCCTTAGACCCAATGCGGATTACATATATATCTGACATTTACTCCATGCATTCGACATTATATAAATACACCTCCCATCGGATCGGCAATATCAATAATAATCACATAACAGGCACTGCAAGTATCCTGTGGCAGGATGCTCTACCATATCCCACAATCGCACCGAGTTCGGTCAATCCTGTAATGAGGTTATCAAAAAGCGATTCGTCTTCATTCCGTCGAGAATCCAAAAATCATCAAGATCCATGACAACAAACCCCTTTTCCTTCAATTCGTCTTTCCCTTCAATCCTCTTCCCGATAATTCCAAAATACTCAGTTCTCGCCACATTATTCCAATCGACATTACATATTTCCACAAGATTTCTGTGTTGATCTCGTGTAATCTCGTGGTTTTATGCGGATATCCATACAATGCTTGAGTAAGTATGATCAAGCCATGTTCATCCGAAACTCCCGATCCCACCACCCCTGATGATGCTCGCGGGATCCTCTCCTGCGAAGAGCCGTTTTGAGATCGCGCTTTTGGCACTGCGGTATTCGTCCATCGTCCGTTCAGATGCCACGGGGTTTCCATACACCCGCCACATTCCACATGTTGTATTTTCAAGGGAACTTAGCCCCATAAACCCCATAACGTCCTTTAATGGAATACCGAGAAAGATCCCGATCTCGGGAGGGCATCCACTGGCGGCATATCTTTGGCTGAGCACCTCAAGCGCATATTCGATGGAACCGGGCTCGTATCCGCATCCCTGCAGGAATCTTTTCACTGATCGCTTCGTCAATACTTTGTTTAACCGGTTGCGGCTGAAGAATAGGACGATCGCATTTTTCTCCGTACGTTTGAGTTCATAATACTCGATTTCAGACCCTGCGAAGATGCCTGCCTTGCAAAGGTCCCACGCGTCCAACAGCCCACCATTGGCATTCGAAATGTTCATCAACGTTGCCGGTTTCCTGCCTGCGATGGTGGCTGCGGTGCATCTCACGATTCTTTGAGCTATATGATCCATGTTACCCCCTGTATCGGGTTATCCTGATTTATAGGTTCAAATGTATCATTTAGGTATATAAGTAACCTGCCCTAAAAAAATTAGGTTTTTGGGGAGAAACCGAACATGATAGGGGCATGGTCGTGTGAATGGTCATGTTGTGTGCTTGTGTATAGGATCTCTGGTTCGGGCCACAATTGTGATTTTAGCGTCTGGCAGTATTTGAACAGTATATTTGGGAAAAGTGCCAATTATAGCCATACATTGAATATGGCATATGCCGACATCTGTACTGAATAGGGGTGGAAACTGCATAAGGGTCCTGGGGATGCACTTCAAAGGATCAGAAAAGCCGAAAGGAGTGAAACGGCAGAACTTGGAAAGTTCGATTATCCCTATGAAACGTAAATACTCACGTTTTAGAAGTCAGTAGACTTTCATGTCATTTTGAGTTGAATCCTCACCAGTAGTTCTGAATGCCCCTACTTCTGAATAATAAAAATTTATGAAAAACAGTTTCGCATAAATACAAATTACTTTCACTTTTCAATCTAATGAAATTTTGATAAAGTTTATCATATTTTTGAATATTTCTCCAAAAGAACTGTTCTTATATCGATTTCACATAACAATCCCCCTTCAAAATTTGATCCGTTCTCATAACGTATCCTCTCCAAATCAGAGGGTAACTCGAAGAAGTGGAAGTATACTGAATCCTTGATGATGATGTTAGTATTATCATCTGACAAGCAATGAATCGCTATACCGATTGTTTTATCACATTGTTACATTCGATAGAATACTATATATAACAGAAGAGTAAAGATTGTCTTATGAATTTATCAGGGATCACGCAAGCATTAGAAACGATGAATATCC
>JAYEGI010000217.1:0-2252 GCA_034659035.1 Methanobacteriota archaeon | reverse complement strand
CAGTGGGTGCCCCTGGGAGAATCTCGCAGGGGCACCCACTGGGTAACAATGTCGAATTTCCTGGGCTTACGCCCATTCCCAACGACCCAGGCTTGCCCTGGCGCGATAAGGTTTCGTGCATTATGTTGCGAGTAGGTCTAACCCATTGAAAGTAAATGTGAATTTGGAGCGGGCTTGGGATATCGTGATTACATTTTAATATCAATAAGTTATCTAAGAATTTGATTGGTCGGAGAAAAAGACTCACAACATAATAATTATCCTTTAATCGTACTTCTGTGTTCTGATCCAGGGGTTAAACCGGTCTGGGGTGGGCTACTGGATCAAGGGAACGGACCTGCATCTTTCATAGAGCTTCATATCATATTACCCGATAACGAAGGTGATTCGACGTACGGTAGTGCAAGTGCATAACACACATTGTTTACAACGGTCATAATAAAAGTTGCGAGAACGACCATAAAAACAAGCTTAAAGTCACATATAACATGATCATAAAATAAAGTCAATACAAAAATAAAAAGAATTATATGGATACTTCTGTTTTAAATACACACAACATAACCAAAATAACATAAACTGTTTCTTTGCCGTCACCTCCTGTTATTGTGCTATTTCAGGGCTTTTTTGCACGCAGGTTTTCAGCAGGTTATCTGGCGTTCGCCTACTTTTGGGTGAGGGGTAAAGTGGGTCTCGCGGTAGGGGCATTTTTTCATCCTGGCCCTCCTTTGAAAAAGAAGAATTACACGAACCAAACAAATCAAAGGACCAAGATGAATAAAGAGGAATAAAAAGGAAAGAATCATAAATTTCTCTTTCTTTATGAATTACACGAATTATAAAAAGGGATTTTTGAATCAGGACGGGGAAGAAAACTCAAATGCGGAGAGAATTATACGAAAAAACAACAACGGAATAAAATGAAAAGAACCAAATCACACAACATAAACAAAGTAACAACATAACGTGCATGAAACTTCTGTATCATATTTCCCAAAATAGCGCAAAACTGCCGGATCAATTGTTCACCGTTTTAAGAACATTCCCTGCAACCCTGGCGATCCAATCGCATTCGTATCAGTAATGAATATGCCATCAAAAAATAAGATAGTTTTCATGTTGTGCTGCATTGAGTCGCCTCACTTCCGGATAAACCAACCTGTGACTATATCAAGGAGTGGACCGATCCGGCCAAACGGATGAAGTGGCATGAGCCTGTCGGCCTTGATCATCTCGGCCATCTTGATACCGAGATCCTTGGCCTCTCTGAGCTGTGCGTCGGTGAGTTCTTTATACAGGTAAGCTCTTTGCCAGTCCTCACCCCGCAGTTTTTTTGAAAATTCTCCTCCGGCATACACATCTCCAACCCAATCAGCGTTGAGAATGAGACAACCGTTTTGCCTCATGAATGGCGTTCCATCGTTGCAGTACCTTTTCCCTAACTTTGTCGGCATCGATCCCGCACTCACGATGGTGCCTAATGCTCGACACTTCTTGGAACGAGGCTGAGGGGCGCCTCTGAAGGTCAAAAATCTGCCTGTTGGTCGGCATAGACGCCACGCCATACGCTCGAAAAATACTGTCATGAGTCCAGTGATGAACCCGTTATGCACCGCCGACGATAGAATGATACCATCAGAGTCCACGGTTTTGCGCAGTATCTCTCCTATGTCGTCGTCGATCGAGCAAGGCGCAATCTCCGAATCCAGGTCCTTGTAGCACATAAGGCAATTGGTACAATAGCGAATATCTTTATCGCGAAGAAGTATCATTTCGGTGTCCATGCCCACTGAGGCCGCTCCTTCCAAGGCGGCTTCCGTCAACTGTGTGGTCGTTCCCGTCAGGCGGCAAGAACCGTTGATCGCAATAACTTTCTTGGTATTTTCCATTTCTTGATTAGAATAGCAGGTTATGTTGGCTTGATGCCCGCTCTAAGGGACCGAGCCCTAATCTCTTCAGAAGTTGCGCGCATACATAGAATAGCGTTTTATCAATCGTTGCACCCAGTAAGAAGCACGGATTGGGATATACCACATTTTTCTGCTTCAAGCAAGGATTCCAGATTAACATAGTGCAATGATTGATAAAACGTTGAACTGAACCAGCGGTGGTTGAGAGAACGTATCTTTGTGATGTCTATGGGGATTGTATAGGTTTCAGTAGAACGAGTTTATGTGAGGCAGCTGCGAACTCAAGCATGGCAAGGTTGGTTTTTTGAAGATCGAACGTCGTCTGGCTTGGAATTTTTCTCA
>JAYEGI010000216.1:0-2279 GCA_034659035.1 Methanobacteriota archaeon | reverse complement strand
AGGCGGGACTTATCAAGATTTATGAGTACAAGATTGGTGAAAATGTAAAAAGATTCGAAGAGAAGTTCTGAACGCGAAAAGTGTACGCGATGTTATGGACCTAACATGCACTTGAGGTGTACGCGATGTGTTGAGCCTTTCTGTGTACGCGATGTTATGAACCTTACCAGCTACCAGTTCTGTCGCCAGACTACAAATAATGGGCTCGGAATCGAGAACACTTGTCCCGCCCAATCGGACAAATCGTCCCAGTCCCGGGTCATCGATCGGGTCATCCCAGAGTCCGGGTGCGCTTTCGGATGCCGCCGCCGGAATAGCTCAGGTCGTACGGTGACTCCTGCACAGCGAAGAGGGTGGGCTTCTCGCGTTCTCGTGGGGCGTTTTTGGGCGCCAGCCTGCCGCCGTCTGAAACCTCTATCTATTCGTCGAGCTTGATGTGCCCCCGGGTGTTTTGTCCGTTCTCATACCTCCCCATCCCCTTTTGGCACCGGCTTGAGCATTTTTCTCACTGCTTCATCAAAATGGGCTTCCACCGCCGAGGGCTGGTTGATTAGCAGGGCGCGATACTTCTCGTATTCGATCTGTGCTCTGGTGAGTGCCTGCTCGTGTGAGATCTTTCCAGCATGGGTAAGCAGCTCACGACCACTCAATTTCAGGAAATCATCAAGTTTGGTAATCCAATCACTCATATACATGGGCTTGCGTTCCAACGCTTGGATTTCAGCAAATTCCAGATATGCCATGACAATTCGGTTGAGCATTTCAAGTTCTTCTGAGTTCAGGTAGTTTTTGGCGATGCCTGTTTCGCTTTTGCTGATGGTGTTGCCGGTCCAGTTGGTGAGGCCCATGTTTTCTTTTGCCGAGTCTGCGCGGTGATATATGATCTCTGCGGCAGTCTGCCCGTGGGTTGCCCAATGCATTTTATTCTGCACTGTTGTGAAAAATAGCTGCGATGCCTCAGCTCGCGGATCGTAGTCGATGCTGGTGGCATAGATATCCAACACCTTGCGCCAGAACACTTTTTCCGAGGAGCGTATGTCCCGGATGCGTGCCAGCAACTCTTCGAAGTAGTTGCCACCGCCCGCCTGCTTGAGCCGGTCGTCGTCGAGGGCAAAGCCCTTGATTATGTATTCACGCAGCCGTTTTGTTGCCCAGATGCGGAATTGCGTGCCACGATGGGATTTTACACGGTAGCCAACAGAGATTACGACATCAAGGTTGTAGTGCTGCGTGTCATAGATTTTTCCATCATCGGCAGTTATCCGGAATTTCCGGACAACTGATTCCTGCACAAGCTCACCCTCCGCGAAAATGTTTTGGATGTGCTCGTTGATCGTGCGTACATTCTTCTGGAATAATTCTGCCATCCGCTTCTGGGTGAGCCAGACGGTTTCATCTTGCAAACGAACTTCCAGCCGCGTCTGTCCGTCCTCGGTCTGGTAGAGGAGGATCTCGACTGGTTTGGGTTGGATGGGGTGGTTGGGGGTCATGAAACTTTACACTCTTCTTTCAACCTGTGCCTTCTATAGTCTCCATAATCCGTCGTTTCTTCGGTTTTCAGCACTTCAAAATCCATAGCGTTTTCATAATCTTCCAACATCCCCATCATTGCTTTAAATGTGGTGACATCTGTAATAACTCCGTTTTTCTCGTTATTTTGGTAAACATACTGCAAATTCTCTTCTTTTATCTTAGGCATCTTCACCCTCCATATCTACTTTAAAATATATCCAGCAACACACCATTTAAGGGTTGCGATTCTCCGATTCTCCTTCTGTTCGCCTGCTACCCCTCCAATTATCAGAAAAAACCAAATTGCAAATCCCGCCAAAGGTTGTCCCGCCAAATCGGACAAAATCGTCCCAGTCCCGGATCGTCGATTGGGTCATCCCAGAGTTCGGGTGCGCTTTCGATGCCTCCGCCGGAATCGATCGTGTCGTACGGGGACTCCTGCGCAGCGAAAGGGGCAGACTTCTCGCGTTCCCTCGGGGCGTTTTTGGACGCCAGCCTGCAGCCGCCCGGAACTGCCGTCACGTAGCTGAGTGCGGTCTGGTGCAGGGTGGGTATTTGCGGTTCTGGCGTATCATGGTGTGGCGTGGGTTGTGTCTTCATGCTTCACAGCATCGAGCCAGCCACGGGAACTCATCCTCCTGATAGATGTTCATCGGACCTCCCATGATAATCAGCCAATCGAAACTTCCTATTTCTGGTAATGGAACGTTTTTGAAGAATTGTGTACCTGATATCTGATGTCCTTTGAGAGTGCCCAGTAGATATTT
>JAYEGI010000215.1:0-2292 GCA_034659035.1 Methanobacteriota archaeon | reverse complement strand
TAAGAGCTGCCCCGGGCGTTAAATCCATATTCCCACTACAAGCGTGCCTATTCATCGGAAAGGAGCGGCTTTCGCAGAACGTGCACAACATCGTGATCGTCGAGGAAGGCGCAGAACTCCACATCATAACGGGTTGCTCGACAGCAAAGGATGTGCGCTCTGCAATGCATCTTGGCGTATCCGAGTTTTATGTGAAGAAGGGCGCAACGCTCACATACACGATGATTCACAACTGGGCGCCTGAAGTTGTGGTACGGCCGAGAAGCGGCATCATCGTCGAGGAAGACGGCACTTACGTCAACAACTACATCCTGATGAAGCCTGTTAAGGACGTGCAGATGTATCCGGTCACGTACTGTGGCAAGAATGCACGGACGATGACGCAGACTGTTATCCACGCATCACAGGATTCAAAGATCGATATTGGTTCAAAAGTGGTGCTGAAGGGAGAGAACAGCCGCGCAGAATTGATATCCAGATCGATTGCGACAGATCAGGCCGATGTCACTGCAAGAGGCGAGATCGTTGGCTCGGCAGCAGGCGTGAAAGGGCATCTTGAGTGCATCGGACTCATGCTCTCCAATACGGCACGGATCCATTCGATTCCCGAACTTGAGGCGACTGTAGAGGACGCGGAACTCTCGCACGAGGCAGCGGTCGGGCGGATATCGGAAGAGGAGATCGCGTACCTGACCGCGAGAGGCCTCTCTGAAGACGAGGCTGCCGGTGCGATTGTTCGTGGTTTTCTGAATGTGGATATCAAGGGACTGCCGCCAGCACTTGGCGCTGAGGTGAGAAAGATGATCCGGATGAGCGCGGACGCTCTATGAGTTGATAGTGGAGAAGAAAATGAACCGAAAAGCACTGCATCTGATCAGTTACGGGCTCTACGTGGTCACATCGACAAATGGCGAAGCCATCAACGGTCAGATCGTAAATACGGTGATGCAGGTGGCATCCAGGCCTCCCACGGTTGCGGTTGCCATAAATAAGGAGAATCTGACCTGCGAATACATACAAAGGAGTCGTGTCTTTGTGGCATCCGTTCTCGGGACGGACGCGCCGATGGAAGTGATTGGCAGGTTCGGTTTCAGATCAGGCAGGGATATCGATAAGTTCGAGAGGGTCAGGTATAAAACCGGTACCACTGGTGCACCTGTCGTGCTCGATCATACTCTTGCTTATATAGAGGTTGCGGTTTTACAGGAGGTGGATGTGGGAACGCACATACTCTTCATTGGCGAGGTTGTTGATGCGAATATCCTTAAAGAGGGAGAGCCGATGACTTATGCGTACTACCACCAGGTAAAAGGTGGGAAGACACCTGACAAAGCCACGGTTTATATCGGAGATGAAGATTGACCGGAGGAATAATACCATGAACAAAGTAGAGATAAAAGACGGCGTGTACTGGGTTGGAGCGATCGACTGGAACCTGCGGGACTTTCACGGATATGCCACACCAGGAGGTACGACGTACAACGCATACATCGTCAAAGACTCAAAAACTGCGCTTGTCGATACCGTGAAAGCCGGATTCTTTGATGAACTGCGCAGCCGAGTAGACGCGATAACAGACCTGGGGGACCTCGATTATGTGATCGTGAACCATGTCGAGCCGGATCACACGGGATCACTTCCCCGCGTGATGGAGATGGTCCCTGATGCGACTGTTATTGCAACCAAGAAAGGAGCGGAAGAACTTCCGATGTACTATGACTGCGACGGCTGGGAGATACAAACCGTAAAGACCGGAGATACGATCTCACTCGGGGAGAAGACACTCTCGTTTATCGAGACCCCGATGCTCCACTGGCCCGACAACATGGTAACGTATATCCCTGAGGATCACTTGCTCCTCTCAAATGACGCGTTCGGGCAGCACATCGCGAGCAGCAAGCGGTACGCAGACGAGGTTTCCGGGATACGTGAAGAGGCTGCCACGTACTATGCCAACATCCTGATGCCGTTCTCACCGCTTATCACAAA
Organism: Methanobacteriota archaeon; assembly: GCA_034659035.1. Taxonomy (GTDB): domain Archaea; phylum Halobacteriota; class Methanosarcinia; order Methanosarcinales; family Methanogasteraceae; genus Methanogaster_A. The sequence goes on along the minus strand of JAYEGI010000215.1, from coordinate 303 downwards.
GACCCTGCAGAAGATCGGTGAGATGGAAATCGAGATCGACATGATTGCACCGAGCCACGGCATGATCTGGCGAAATTCCGGTGTCGGGGATATTCTTGACGCGTATCGCAGCTGGGGTTCAGCCGAGTCAAACGATACCGCAGTCGTGGTCTACGATACTATGTGGGGCAGCACCGAGAAGATGGCTGCTGCGATCGCACAGGGCATAATCGATACCGGGTTCGAGGTCAAGGTGTATCACCTCAGGAAATCGGAATGGAGTAAGATTGTACGCGAGATTCTGGAGGCCAAGATCCTATTTGT
>JAYEGI010000214.1:0-10030 GCA_034659035.1 Methanobacteriota archaeon | reverse complement strand
CGCGCTTGCGCTGGATGGGATTATCCGTAAGACCTGCAAGGATCTCAACATCGAGATCATTGACATGGCAGTGAACGTGGATCATGTTCATTTGTTCATAAAATATCCTCCGAAGTATTCTGTGAGCCATATAGCCAAGAGAATAAAAGGGAGGAGGAGTAGTAGAGAACTGCGCAAGGCATTTCCACACCTCAGGGAATGGTGTAATAAAAGTCTCTGGACACCATCCTGTTTCCATGGATCGGTCGGGCATGGATGGGAGGTTGTGGAGCGATACATACAGAATCAGGAGAAGCCAAATGCGAAAACGCTATGTACAGGCCTTGGACTTAAGTCCGGGGTTTAGTGACGTAATCGCCATCATATGACGTGATTCAATTATATACACTACATATCTATTTTTAAAGTTCATGGTTATCATGAAGATAATTAGGATTCGGTGGATTTAAATCAATAGCAGTAACCATGTTATCACAAATCTACATGGTTATACCCAAAACCAGCCGATAACACAATCGCATTCCGGGAGGATTGCCTTTTTTAGCGCTGCCTCATAATCAGTACCCCTACCACCACCATCAATCCTGCGCAGATGTAGAACGGAGATGCGAATCCGAACTGTGTGGCAAATAGTCCCCCGAGCAGCGGACCGATCACCATGCCGATTGCGCTTGCCATCGGAAAGAGGCTCATCTGCTTCCCGATCATACCGGGACTTGCAAGATCCGCGCCTGATGCGAGTGCTGGCACATTCACGGCAGCAGAGGTTATGCCAGCGACAAACATGAGCATAAACAACTGGATGACTGATGTGACATGAGCCATCCCGAGAAGCAGAACTGCTGTTATGGAGAGCCCTGCCGCCACCATGTTCCTCTTGCCGATCCGATCCGAGAGGATGCCTATCGGCGTCTGGAAGAGCAGGCGTGCGGAAAAATATGCGGACAGAGATACCCCAAGCCCGCCTACGGATGCATCCATCTGCACCTCGTAGACCGGAAGCAGCGTCGCCACGATCATGATCGCAAGCATCGTTGTGAATGTCGCGTACACAAAGAGTTTGAGCTCGCCATCGGAGGTGTGATCAGTCCCACCATCGCGGGTTTCCTGTGTCGGAGACTCATGTGTCTCCTTGACGATACTGTTCACAAGGAGCAGGCTTACCAGTCCGAGAGCTGCACATGCATAAAACCCTGCACCATACCCTAGCGTCCCTGCAATTATGCCGCCGGCCGCAGGTCCTGTCGCAGGTCCGATACCCCGGATCGTCGAGTATATGCCGATCGATCGCCCCCGGCTATCCTGCGTGGATACATTGGTAAGCATCGCCAGAATTGCAGGAACCATCACCCCGACCATTATGCCCTGGAGAGCGCGAACGATCAGCAACTGCTCAAACGTATTGACCTCCGCACATGCAACAGCCAGCACCGCGAATCCCGCGAATCCCGCGAGCACGAACGGTTTTCGGCTGTCGAGCCGGTCAGAGAGCCGTCCCATCACAGGATACGATGCGGCAGCAAATATCCCGAAGACGCTGAAGACGAGGGCTGACTTTATTGCGAGACTCGTTACCGTAACAGCCGGTAGAACTCGTATGTAAAGCGGAATCAATACCATAAGCATCCCGGTGCCGAATTCTACGAAAAGTGCCGAGATTGCGATGTTGCAAAGTTCGGTGCGATCCCAGAGGTTCCTCATCCGGTCAGCTCCACATATCAAGCGTGCTCTGCCCCATGGAATCAGACGCCCGCACGAGCCGTTCGATTGCCTTTGCCACACGCGACTCTGAAAAGCCATGTTCGTGGCACAATAGCTCAGTAATATTTGATTCGTCGGGTTTCTTCCACGCAAGTGAGTAATCAGCCGTTACATCTGGGTTTAAGAAGAAGCTCTTTATCTCGCCGAGATGCTCGATCGATTCGCCAAGTTCCGAGAGTGCGTCTTCGATCGAGCCGTGTTTGTAGATCAACTGTAGCGCCTTCTTTGCGCCGATGCCGTGGATGCCGGGATCGTAATCGGTTCCGACCAGTATAGCGATATCGATCAACTGCTCCTCTGTGATTTCGAGCCGGTCGAGGTTCGGCTGGAGTTCGATGACCTCTAACTTCACATCCACATAAACATTCTTCCCGGGCAGTTTCCGCTTGCCACTCACCGCAAGATTCCTCACGACCTCAGGAGCGCCGAAGAGCAGCGAATCATAATCCTGCGATCCAACGAACCTGACATCACCGGATATTGCCATCCGTGCCGCCTGCGCCTCGCCTTCGCTTGCCGCTTCCACCACCGGAATACCCATCGATAGGAGTAGTGACTTCGCATCTTCAACCATCTCGGGCTGCAATCTGGACGTGGCTTGCGCATACTTAAACGCATCCTCCCTGCCCGCAGCAAGCGCTTCCTTCCACTCTCGTTCAGCCGTATCCCGTATCTCTCTTCGTTTCTCGATCGTTGCTGCCTTGAAATCCGGCGGGACTCCATCAAATACGAATACAAGCTTCAATCCCGCTTCGACGAGGTTTGTTGTCCGGTAGAGCAGTCCTGACAGGTGTGAGGTTACCCTTCCCCGCGAATCCTTAAGCGGCGTACCGTCTCGCTGCCTTATGCTGCTCAAAAACTGGTAGATCGTATTGTATGCATCGATTGCGATGATCTGCCCGCGTAAGTGCGTGCCGAGTTCAGGTTCTCTCCTCTCAAACAGGTCTCCGATGTCCGAGCCCATATGTCCACTCTTGGGCGGTGGCTGGATAAAGGTTTTGTCTTCGCTGTTATCGCGTCATCTGCTGCTGGTCTGTGGGGTCCGGGTTGGAACCCTGTGCAATATCTGCACTTCTATGCTTCGTTCGTTGTAGGTGAACAATGGCTGATAATACCGAAAAAAAAGGGGGGTACTGTCGAAAAATCTAGTGATATCCACACTTTCCGCCTACCACATTCATCCAACTCCCCTCGTCGGTATGTAATGAAAGTCCCCGACCAGAGAATCCACACCAGATTTACTACATTTTCCCGATAAAACCACGAAAACTGTCCGTACACCAGTCAAAAATCGATAGCCACCGCTAATGGCACCCACACATATTCACGACTAATAATCTTCAACCAGTGTCCAGAAACGGCACAAACATCAAAAATACCTTCAGAAGCGTCTTTTCACACTTACCCAGTACCCCCGCCCTTTTCATCGCTGATAGTTTCATCTGGTTCTTAATCCCCCTCTCAGTTCTGAGTTGCTTCTTCCTATGTGTCTTCAGACTTGCCGAATAGTAGTTCTCGACCAAAATATTAGTTGCTGGCGCGTCTTCCACGAAATAGAACTCCGTGAGGTGTTTCCAATTCTTTTCAATCATCCTCAATCGTTTCTGTACAAATGCATCAAAAAAATCTACCCCCACCGTCAACGTAGCAAACATCTTCACAGCCTCGAAAAATGTTCTCTGCTCAAGATTTTCACCCGCACGTCTACGTTTCAGTTCACGTTAGTGTACAAACTGCCTGAAAATGGACATATTACTTTTTAGCCACGCCATATACGTAACGTCGCCCTTCAGGGTCATCATCCGTTCTTCTTTTGCCATCTCTTTCAGAACCTCAATCTCCGCATCTCTATTGTAAAAAATATTTAACATGCGGTATTTCATAAATTCCTGCTCGATGGTTCCGTGTTTAGGAAAATCGCCCACTATCAGCTTATTCAGATGAAGGATACATAACTGATGAATCAGGTTCTCAGCCATTGAATTTTCCGAATACTCTCGGGTAACTTGAATAAAGGTCAGTTACAACGAAAGTCTTCTTTGTTGGGCCGAGATATGACTTAAGAAAGGTTGTAATGGTTTCAGGACTTTTGTCGTCATAGAGTTCATCTGCTATCGGTCTACTGGTAACACAGTCCAGTAATGTCAGGCGGAAATTTTCTGGTTCTACCAATTTTTGGATGCTGTTCGTCATAATGAAGGATCTGAATGTCTGCCATTGGCGGGATATACGTACTTTTGACTGAATTCGTGAAATAATTGTGAATAGTATCCTTTCCTCTGGGAAATATGAGTTCCATTACCGCGTATATGCCATCCTATGATACATTTTGAATACGCAAGCGTTGGTAAATGTTTTCCAAGACGCTGAAAAAGTCGATTTTCAGTTGTTCCCAGAATCTGCGAGATTCTTCAAGCGGTTCCTTGCAAATAGAGCAGAGATATCTCCCTATCTTTACGCTACCAAGCCCTTTTTTGTAATGCTCGTTGTATCCATTGTGATTCATCCGATTCCCGCATTTCGGACAGTCTGGTGACACAATTCTCCTGAATATTTCGTTTGTGGTGTATTCGAAGTCGTTCGAGTACTTCTCGAAGATTGGGGGAAGCATGCCCACATGGGCAAAGTTTAATAGTGTGCAGTTTAGAATTACCATTATATAGCCAATATACATATTCCCTTTCAGGGTTAAAAAGCTTTTGGGAGGGAGTACCCTATTTTATCACTAGAAAATTCGATTGTGCCCGCCTAAGGATATATACGAATTTATTCGGGTGTGGCGTGATTAAATTTATATACCTTAGGTCTTAATTAATAAATTACAAGAAAATTATATGATTAATAAGTATGATTTAGATATCTTTTAAAGGTGTTAAAATGGAACTGGGTACAAATGAGATTGAAGTATTGTTTGTTGATGATGAGATTCCTCCAGCTAATAAAACAATCGATGAGCTAAAGGGAAAACCTGGGTAAATACAATATGTCTTTAAGGCTAAGGGAATCGATATTGAAATTAGAAGAGGAAGTAAAAGTAAAATGTCAACGTGATTATCAAGAAGCTAAAAAATTGACCAAGAGAAAAAAATTGATATTGCCATCGTTGACTTGGATTGGGAAAATAACTTCGAACCTGATGAAGATGATGTTGAAAAGAAAAAAGAGAATGCAGGATATAATATTTGTGATGTTTTAGGGGAGAATTCTCCACATATCTTACAAATTCGTAACTACTCAGGTATGTTGATTGGTTGCCCGATTGCGATTCTGTACTTTCTGGCAAGAAAAATAACCGCGGAGGGCGCAGAGGAACGCTAGACGCATTTAACCGTTTATTTCCCCCCTGCGTCTCTCTGCGCACTCTGCGGTTAAATTCCCGGTTTGGTTACGGTATCCCCTATTTACCAGGTAGTCCTTGTATAGTGAAGACTCCCGATAGTGGTTTTAGGTACCTGAGTAGTTACAAAAATTCTTTATTCAAGTAGACTTAATAAGACACCAGGGATACGAAAAAGAGCTATTGATAAAGGATTATTTCCACTGCATAAAAGTTGGGAAAAAATGCTCCTGACCAGCTCGTGGCAGTAGTTAAGTTTTTGGCAATGATTCAAAATAGGCCAAAGCAAATTGATATTACAGAGAGATTAGCTGAAATAAGAAGAAAAGAAGATGAATCAAAGTTAGAATTAAAGGAGAATGAAAAAAGTTGGGAAAGTGCGAATAAAACTTTGGAAAATTCGATAAAGGAACAAAAGAAATATTCTGATTGGACTTTTTTTGTTTTAGTGGTTGCAACACTTTTTCTCATTAGTCAATTTTATACCGTTATTTATCTCGGGCAACCGGTTGATACCCTAGAATCTATTAGCACTATTTTAATAGCATTATTTTCTAGTATTTTTATATCATTACTCCGTATCAATCAAAAAATGTTAATGAAAAGTTAGAAAAGTTAGAAAAAATTATAAAACGGGTAGATAGAAAATAAATAATCACGAGAACTTAAAATACATAAGCATCATCCTGATACCCCGGATTTCCCATCTGATGTCCAGGACTTAAATCAAAAGGAGGAGTACTGGTGGAAGAAAAAAATTCGGACGAAGTCCCGATACCCTAATCATCCACATCGTTATCAGTTAGTCTTCCAACCCTCGCCACAGCAACCGCACGGTCGCCCGGATCGAGCCGCATGATCCGCACACCCTGAGTATTCCTGCCCTGCATCCGGATATCACGCACAGGAATCCGGATGATGTTCCCGTTCTGGCTGGTAACGAGGAGTTCATCGTCCTCGTAGACGGTTTTGATCGCTATCCCAATCCCGTTTCGCAGACTCGGAACGATCGTGATGATTCCTTTTCCTCCGCGCCTCGTGACGCGGTATTCATCGAATTCGGTCCGTTTCCCGTACCCGTTCTCGGTCAATGTCAGAAGCGCGGCACCAGCCTCCACGATCTCCATATCAACAACATAATCGTTCGCAGCAAGTGTTATGCCCCGGACGCCGCGTGCGCTCCTGCCCATGCTGCGCACGTCCGGCGCATGGAACCGGATCGCTTTGGCGTGAGCGGTACCGATGAGGATGTCATCGGAATCGGCAACCATCCTGACAGATACCAGTTCGTCCCCCGCGTCCAGCTTAAGCGCAACGATCCCGCCTTTGCGTGGACGTGCAAACTCAGAAAGTGCTGTTCTCTTGGCAATCCCGCGTTTTGTCGCCATGACAAGATAATGATTCGAATTGAACTCGCTTACCTTGACAAACGCGGTAACGTTCTCGTCGCTGGATAACTCCAGCAGATTCACAATTGCCTTCCCCTTCGACTGCCTGCTCGCCCCTGGAATCTTGTATACCTTGAGCCAGTGAACCTTGCCCTTGTCTGTGAAAAAGAGGATGTGATCGTGGGTGTTTGCAATGAAGATAGCCTCAACAACATCTTCTGCCTTCGTGCCCATGCCGATGACGCCCCGGCCGCCACGCCCCTGCGACCTGTACGTATCGACCGGCACACGTTTGATGTATCCGGTGTTCGAGATCGTAAGGATCGCATCTTCTGACGGGATCAAGTCTTCGTCCTCGAACTCCTCGTGCGCCTCAAGTATCCCGGTCCTCCGCGGGTCTGCATACTTCTCTTTTATCACAAGGAGTTCCTCTTTTATCAGGTAGAGGACTTTTTGGGGGTTTGCAAGCACTTCTTTTAAGAACGCGATCGTCTCTTCGAGCGATGCATACTCTGCCTCCAGTTTCTCGCGTTCAATGCCAGTGAGACGGCGAAGCTGCATCTCAAGGATTGCTTTCGCCTGTACATCAGATAGTCCAAAATTCGCAATCAAACCATCTCTTGCTGCCTCTGTCGTCTTCGATGATCGTATCAGTTTGATAACGGCATCGATGTTGTCGAGCGCGATCTTCAGCCCGTCAAGGATGTGTAACCGATCTTTTGCCTTTTTAAGATCGTATCTGCTTCTCCGGATGATTATATCCTTTCTGTGATCGATATAACACTGCATCAACCCCTTCAGCGGGAGAACCTTTGGCTCGCCGTTCACCAGCACGAGGTTGATGATCCCGAAGGTGGTCTTTAATTGCGTGTGCTTGTATAATTGGTTTAGGATGACCTGCGTGTTCGCGCCCTTCTTGGTCTCGATTACAACCCTGATCCCGTCCTTGTCTGATTCGTCCCTGAGATCACTGATGCCCTCGACCTGCTTACCCTTCACGAGATCTGCAATGTTCTCAACAAGTTTCGCCTTGTTCACGCGGTACGGGAGTTCGGTGACGATGATCCGCTCCCGATCCTTCGTAGTCTCGATCTCTGTTCTGGCGATCATCTCGACGATGCCACGTCCTGTCGTGTATGCAGCAAGAACCCCTTTAAGTCCGGTTATTGCAGCAGCCGTCGGGAAGTCCGGCGCCTTCACGTGCGCCATCAGTTCATGAACGGTCGCATCGGGATTGTCGATCATGTGGATGGTGCCGTCTACGACCTCGCCTAAGTTGTGCGGCGGCATATTCGTCGCCATCCCAACAGCGATCCCGGTCGAGCCGTTCACAAGCAGATTCGGGAGCAGTGCAGGAAGAACGGACGGCTCTTTCAAGGAATTATCATAATTCGGAACAAAATCGACGGTATCTTTGTTTATATCCTCGAGAAGCTCCTTTGCGACCTTCGCCATCTTTACTTCAGTATATCTCATCGCAGCCGCGGAATCGCCGTCGATCGAGTTGTGAACAAAAACACCGCTTCCAAGCAAGAAGTTGTGATACGGCTCGACCGTGATGTCATATACGTCAAAACGCCGGTCCAGCATACGTTTAGATACGATACGATGGTTGTAAGTCGCTGATAGTGACAGGAATTCGTCAAAACTCTCGAAATATCCCATCGCTTTCTCAAAGCGCGGAATACAGTTATTATAACGTGCCCGATCATAAAGTTCGGGCGTAATCTCCTTAGACTCATTCTGGCTCAGCAGGTGTGAACCATAGTGCAGAATCTTACTGCGCATAACTCGTTTCTTATATTGATCGTCTTTCCATTTCTGGCGAAGCGATCCTGCGGCTTGTTTTGCAAGCTGGTGCATCATCTCAGGGTTATCTTCCAGACGGCGGACGTTGCTTGCTTGCACTCCTTCGCGCTGCTTTGCCCGGAAATCCGCATCTTCCCACTGCTTCCGAACCTTCTGTCGATGCAGTTCTCTGGCGCCGGGCTGTTTCCAGAATGCTTCAGACATTCGAGAGAAATGATCGTTAGCAAACTTGGCGCGGTAGTCCAGGCCCTGCCACTTTGCGCGGGACTGTTCTGACATTTTGTCCCTCACTTCGGGCGACTCAAGTGCATGCCGGATCGCTTGAATGATCTCGGCTCGCTTTGTTTTATCCTGCCACATTTCCCGGCTCTTCTCAGAGATGATCTTTGCCACGCGTGCCTGCTCCTCTGGAGCGAGTGGGCGTTTCTCGATACCCGTGAGAGCTTCAGACATCTTCTGTCGGTAATCCGGGTCCTGCCAAAGCTCTTTCATTCGTCTTGAAATTTCGCGGCATGACTCGGGATGATCGTGATAAAACTGTTTCGATCGTTCAGAGTTTATCTGCCCAATCCGACTGCGGAACTCCTCTGACTGGTTCTGTGTTATGAATCTCTGTCGGCGTTCTTCTATAACTGCTGGGTTCTCGCCATAATAACGCTGCACACCTTCTCTCTGGTGTCTGCGGAAATCCTCGTCCGACCAAAGGTCGCGGATATGCCCGGTATGAAGCCGGAGATGTTCCGTAAACTCCACTCGCTCGATATTAGTCGGATCGTTGTTCCAGCGGTTGAAATCCTTATGATGGCGGACGAATGGTCCTGTTGTCATGGAAACCGCGCCTCGCGTTTCATTGTAACGGTCTGCCAAACGGTGTACAAACTCATAGATTCCGGTTGCGGGGTTCTGTATCGTCAGGTAATCACTCATCCCCTCTCGCACCGGCGCAGTGGCAAAATATCCCGGCATTAAGCTATCTTCGACGGTTAGGTCGTAAGCCTGCTTGTAAGTGCCGTCGCGGAGCATGAACCGATGATCGGGTGTGCAACGGATCACATCTCCGCTGTCCAGAACAAGCTCGATCACCTCGGAATCCTTCCGTGTGACGTGGGAATGCCGAGCCTCCCCGACAACAACATTGCCCGCATCATCCACGGAATAGACACAGAATGTTTCATCCGGACTGTACATCTCAGCCAGTTCCTCAAATGTCCTGCCCGTACCATCAAGCAGTTTGACACTCGTATCGCTAGTGAAACATCCAAAATTCCCTTGCCCATTGATAAGCGGATACCGAAGCGAGAACGTCTGCACCATTCTGACGATGGTATCATAGATCGCGGCATCGCCATGCGGATGGTACCTGCCCATCACGTCACCAACGATGCGTGCCGACTTGCGGTGCGGCTTATCCGGTGTTGCGCCGCTCTCGAGCATCGCATAGATGATGCGGCGGTGCACGGGCTTTAACCCATCCCTGACATCGGGAAGCGCACGCCCGACGATCACACTCATCGCATAATCGAGATACGATGATTTGAGTTCCTCTGTGATTGCGACCTGGTGTACTCTGTCAGTCACCGGTTCTAGCTGTGTTTGCGAGTCAGGGGGTGTGGTCATTATAATCTCTGTAATATGTTGTTCTGTTAAGACTTAAGGATTATCAACATGAGGTGCGTGATCTTAAAATAATAGTTATGTTTTTATGGACTGCGACCTTCTTCACCGAGGCATTCGC
>JAYEGI010000213.1:0-2299 GCA_034659035.1 Methanobacteriota archaeon | reverse complement strand
ATACAATATATACGGAAAAAGGCTGAGGAACTATTACAAGATTTCCGCAGCCTCTGACGCCTGAAAGCAGATAACACGGTGTAAAATGCCATTGCTTTGTTCCATTGGCTTCGTCGAACTTCTTTTAAACCGCCACAGTTATCTATCAATTACCGCTAAAGAGCAGCAATTCTAATTATGGGATGGAATTTTGTTTGGCACGTGCTATCAGTACATTACGCAAATAACTAATGCGATATAACTTACAAAAATGACATATTTTTTAAGAAACACTATCACAATTTTATCTTTTTTTGCTGTTTCGGGTCGTTGTTGCCTGAGAAAATTTTCAAAATGGGAATTGCTGTCTAAAGAGGTTTTTAAAAACGTCGAAAATGATTCCACAGCACTCCACGAATACGCGCCCGTCCACCCCACCTCCTCCGCGCTTATCCCACCGCCCCACCTCCAGCGCATCGGATGCCCCGAAATTCATTCGGGGTGGCGCGGACGGGGCTTCAAGATGTACGCTGGGTATCTTATTTGTTTGGGATTCTATAAGATGCGGCTTGCGATAACAAATATATACCAAAACGATCCATTCAAGAGAGATGACCAGCACCCCGAATCTCGATTATAAAACACTCGGGCTGAAAGCCGGGCTGGAGATACACCAGCAACTAAACACAGAACATAAACTCTTTTGCAGATGCCCGACACTGCTCCGGGACACAAGCGAATCGGATTATGAGTTTTACAGATACCTGCGACCGACGCAGAGCGAGATGGGTGAGACCGACCGGGCAGCGCTCGAAGAGGCGAAAGTTATCCGCAAATTCAGGTACAAAGCATATCCGAGCACCTGTCTCGTCGAGAACGATGAAGAACCGCCGCGGGAACTAAACGAGGAAGCGATCGATACCACGCTCATGATCACCCGCCTCCTACACATGCAGCCAGTCGACGAGCTTCATACCATGCGAAAGATCGTGATCGACGGCTCGAACACTGCCGGATTCCAGCGCACATCGCTTGCCGCAACCGATGGTTACCTTGAGACGTCAGAAGGTAAAGTCGGCGTGGATGTGCTCTGCCTTGAAGAGGACGCTGCCCAGAGGGTAGGGGAAGAAGCGGACACGGTCGTCTTCTCGTTAGACCGGCTCGGGATACCCTTAGTCGAGATCGGCACTGCGCCTGATATCGTATCGCCTGCTCACGCAAGAGAGACTGCCGAGCAGATCGGGATGATCCTTCGGTCAACAGGTGCGGTCAAGCGTGGAATCGGCACGATCAGGCAGGATGTGAACATTTCAATAGCAGGGGGGGCAAGGGTTGAGATCAAGGGAGTCCAGGAACTCGACCTGATCGAGACCATCGTTTCGTACGAAGCGCTCCGTCAGGTAAGACTGCTTGAGATCAGGGAGGAACTCAAGAAGAGAGGCGCAACCGTCGGCGAGACCACGGATGTGACGCAGATATTTGAGAATACCGAGTCAGCGGTGATCAAACGTGCAATTAAGAAGGGGTGCGTGCTTGCACTACATCTTCGTGGATTCGGGGGCATGGTCGGAGCAGAGATCCAGCCAGACCGCCGTCTCGGATCCGAGTTTTCAGATAGGGCAAAGAAAGCAGGCGTTGGCGGGATATTCCACACCGATGAGCTACCTGCGTACGGAGTAACCGACGCCGAGGTCGGCGCGCTCCGGGATTTCGTGGGCGCAGAGGCAAATGATTGTGTGGCAATCGTCGCCGATCTCCGCGATCGTGCAGCTGATGCGATAGAGGCGGTTTCCGAAAGAGCAGAGCAGGCGCTTACCGGGATTCCTGAGGAGACTCGAAAGATGCTTCCTGATGGTGTCAGCGCATATCTACGACCGCTTCCGGGTGCTGCACGGATGTATCCGGAGACCGATGTTCCGCCGGTTCCGATATCCGGTAGAATCGAGAGTATTCCGATTCCGGAGTTGCTTTCCGATAAAAAAGATCGTTACGTCAGGGAATATGATCTTTCAGAAGACATGGCACGGAAGATGGTATATTCCAGACACCTGGATATCTTTGATGCAGTCGTGGGCTCGGTGAGCGTGGATGCTGCTCTTGTTGTGCGGACACTGACCGCAACCCTGGCCGAACTCCGAAAGGATGGCGTCCGGACCGGGGAATTTTCGGATAGGCACTTTTTAGAACTGTTCGGTCTGGTAGCGGATAACACGATTGCGAAAGAGGGAATTATCGATATATTACGCGTGCTTGCAGAGCAGCCAGACAGCCCGGTTGCGGACGTGGCAGAGAGCATCGGCATCGTCGGCGTGGATGAGAC
>JAYEGI010000212.1:0-2301 GCA_034659035.1 Methanobacteriota archaeon | reverse complement strand
TTTTTTCAAACGCCTCTGCCGGTATTCCGCCTGGAAGTCCATTTGGATATCTTGTTGGAATAATCATATTTGTCGAGCGTTGCCGCCTCTCTTCGTATTCGCTCCAGGTCTTTATCCAATGATACGGCTCTTTTACAAAGTTCTGATGCGGAATGTCCCCGCACCATTTCTTCGCCTCTTGCATACAAAAATGCCTTCAATGCCTTCTCTGCTGATTGCTGTGAAAGAAAACAGACCAGATAGTATCTGTTCCCTTCCAGGTTATATCGTGCATCATCAAGGTCTTGCTCTGCCTGACGAAGCCATCTTCGCCCTTCATCCATCGCATCAGGGTTCATACAGTATTTTCCCCTCCTTTACAGCATTCATAACAGAAACATTCGTATTTTTCATAGCTTCAAATTCCTCTGGCGTATATACGAGAATATCCAGAGCGACATTCGGAATCAATGTTGAATAAAATCTCATCCAACCGATCGAAAAACTTTTTTTCCGTCCCTTTCACGATGATCATATCTATATCACTTGTTGCGCTTATATCACCTCTCGCCAATGAGCCAAATAACATGATCGACCTGATCTCTTTATCTTTTTTTAGTACGTTAATTATCCTACCGAGTTCACGCACGAGTTCCTTTTTCCTCGCTTCTTTTCTCGATCGATTATTTCTTTCCAAACAACATAACCCCCCATCGACGGGATTTTTCATGCTTTTTGATCTTTTCCGCCATCGCACCCTTTACACACAGACCGGACTCTCCCGCAGCCAGTTGATGTCTGACTGGTACAGCTTCCGCAGATCCCTTAGCCCCAGCCGCAGCATCGCAACCCTGCTGACACCAAGCCCCCATGCAAGCACAGGGCACTCGATGCCGAGCGGTGCGGTCACCTCCTCCCGAAATATCCCTGCTCCGCCAAGTTCGACCCATCCGAGACCATCGACGTAGACCTCTGGCTCAACAGACGGCTCAGTGTATGGGAAGTACCCGGGTCTGAATCTCACATCCTTAAAGCCGATATGGTGGTAGAACTCGACAAGATATCCAAGAAGGTTGGAAAACGAGACTCCAGGGTCCATCACCACGCCTTCGAGCTGCTCGAACTCAGGCGTATGCGTCGGATCGATCGCCTCACGCCGGTAGACCCGGTCGATGCAGAACGCTTTTTTCGGTGGATCGGGGTTGTCTGCAAGATGTTTGATTGTGATCGCGGTAGTGTGAGTGCGCAAGACCTCTTTTCGGGCTAACTCCTTACTCCATTTCCCGCCCCACCCAGTCGATCCGGTATCGCCGCCGAACTCGTGAGCGTCTCTTACTTTCCCGTAATATGCAGGGATATCCGCATCAGAATCGAGATAGAACGTGTCCTGCATCTCCCTGGCAGGATGGTCCTGCGGCTGGAAGAGCGCATCGAAGTTCCAGAAGGAACTCTGCACGATATCACCCTTGATCTCGGTAAATCCCATATCGAGCAGTATCCTGCGCATCCGGTCGATCAGACGCTGGTACGGGTGAATCTTCGCGCAAGACGCCCGCGGCACCGGTGCATGGATGTCGTAAGCACGGATGTTCTCCCATCTGCGGCTGCGTATGGCATCAGACGTCAGTTGCACGATCTCATCGATATCCGACCGGTCTGCGATCTCGCCTGCACGTTTTATACCTTCTTCTGTTATCGCAATCGTTCTCTCTTTTCTCTCTGCCACATCCACCAATTTTCGCTTGATGAGGTCCTTTAATGCCTTCTTCTGCGCATCGTCTGCCAGAACCTCCTCTTCGAGCAGTATCTTCAGCGCTTCCTCGTCTGCGCCCATCTCTGGCACAGCATCTCCCGCGGGCATGACCACACCGTCCACGATCGCTGCCCACTTCTTCCGCCGCAGCCAACCCATGGATATCCCGACCATTGCAGGAGGGAACTTATCCTTCAGGTCTGGAATCGTGACCTTTTCGCTGCACGACTGAATGTATGTGAGTATCTGGCGTTCAGGCAGTCCGCTTCCCGCGTATTCAGATCCCTCTTTTGTGAGCGTGTGAACCTCTGTTACCGATTCGTGGATCTCGGTAAGTCCTTTTTCTTCCAGAAGAAATGCAGACTGCATCAAAGCATCCGGATTCAGGTCTGATTCCCCGGCAAGTTCCGCTGGTGTCGATCTCTTCAGGTCGTGAAGTGCTGAAAGCACGCGTCTTTCATTTGGTGTGAGTTGCATGGCGCAATCTTTGTTACTGTTTGCAATATGTATTTCGGACGCCTCAGTCGAGTCTTTTTAATTTCGTCGGGTTGACATGATAACCGCTTCTA
>JAYEGI010000211.1:12754-31319 GCA_034659035.1 Methanobacteriota archaeon | reverse complement strand
GGCACTGGTATAACAACGGAACAAACCAGTCAAACAGCTTCGATAACTACACCACAAGCTGGAGCGTCAACGGAACAAACACGGTCTCTGTGAATGCAACGAACATAAACGGAACATCAAACACGAAGACGTGGACGATAACCGTAAACGACATCACAGCACCGGCAAAGGTTCAGGGTCTGGTAAACGACACGCCTACCACAACTACGGTCAACCTCTCGTGGACTGCAAACTCAGAAACTGATCTTGTCGGGTATAAGGTGTATAGGAATGGCATGCTGCTTGGCAACATCTCCCACACATATTACAACGTGACAACAGGTCTCTCGCCGAGTACGACCTATGAGTTCAATGTCTCTGCTTATGACGACAACGGTCTCGAGGGTGAGAATGCGAGCAAGAATGTGACAACGGCGATCGGACCACTTGACCACATCAACGTGACGCCAACGTCGGCATCGCTGAATGTCAGTAGTGGTACCCTCACCGAGGTCTTCACTGCGACAGGCTATGACCAGCACAACAATCAAAAATCAGGATTGAACTTCACATGGGATAGCAGCGACACGTATGTGGGAACAATTGCATGGACGACGTCCACAACCGGGACATTCACTGCAAAGCATGTAGGGAGGAGCTACATAACCGCAAGCAACGGCAGTATGACACGCGGTCAAGTACAGGTGACCGTGGACGCTGGAACAAACAACACATCTGTGACCAATGGGACGGCTACTGCCACATCAGGCGATGCAACCGTAACTGGCAGCTTCAGCAACAATCTGACCGGATGGATCAATATAACTGCCATCGGAAACGCCACAAACTCATCCGAGGTCAATTCATCCAAGCCACGCTACGGTCTTGGAGATAGAAAGGGTGTGAGCGGTGTCATCGTCAACGTGAGCCAGAGCATCATCGATGCAATGGCAAATGGCAGCACGATCCGCATCCGGATATGCTACAACACTACAACGCTCGACGCTCTGGGCATCGATGCAAGCACTCTTGCGATATGGAAGTACAACAGCACCACAGAGAAGTGGGTGAAGCAACTCAGTACCAGATCCGGAACATGTGTCTATGCTGACGTGAGTCACCTCTGTCCCCTCGGGTTATTTGGTTCGGAATCGACGTCAACTCCATCCCGCAGCGGCGGTGGTGGCGGTGGCGGTAGCGGCACATACCCGCCAGACTGGTACGATACCCCGACGCCGACCATGACCGCGACGAAAGCACCGGCGACCGCGACAGATGCGCCGCCGGGCGGGCGCGTGACACCAACGGCGACAAAGGCGAAACCCACGGCGGCAAAGGCGACCACACCGGCGGCGGAAGGGACGACGGCAGGGAAGCCTGCGAATGGTGCGCCGGGCTTCACCGCGGTATTCGTGATCGCAGGAATACTTGCAATCGCTTACGCGATGATGCGGCGCAGGGAGTAGGCGGCAGTACAGGCGATGGCGGATGAAGGGGGCACTTCCCTTCACCGTCTTTCTTTTTTTTTTACGTTCGGTTGTGGAGTCTTTTTATTATTTTCTGGGAATGTCGGATTGTATTACGCAACCACAACTGTTAGAATGAATCACTATTGATCTGAAAAGTCGTTTACACCGATAATCTATGTCCATCTGAGTTAATCTGTGGCTGATACTATTTTAGCCACAGAGTAACACCGATTTCACTGATTACACCCATCTATTCATATTTGTATTTGCCGGGTTGGCGTCATGTTTCAACCGACCAGAACAGATTAAAAAGTCTCCGGTTGTGTGTTTGCGGTCAGACAATGCATCTTCCCACCATACTACACATTCTTACCTACACATTCTTACCGATCCGGTACCGCCCCTCCTATATGACGAACCGGCATCCCGAGATCGCCAGATCGCTCACAGAGGGTGAGTGCGAGAAGGCGAGCAAGCTGCTTGCCGAGAGCGGGGTCTACAGTGATTGACAGTGCGTCGTATCGCATAATTTTAAGTACTCCTGCCACGGATTCATACCCATGAAAGAACAGACCGAAGTCAGGAATCTCAAAGAGGGCAGATATGTGATCATCGATGATGAAGTATGTACGATAAAATCTATCTCGAAATCAAAGCCCGGAAAACACGGGTCTGCCAAAGCACGGGTCGATACCATCGGGCTTTTCGATGGACAGAAGCGATCGATCGTGCACCCCGTAGGGGCAAAGATCTTCGTGCCAATCGTCGAGCGGAAGAACGCACAGGTTCTCTCGGTCACAGGCGATGTCGCACAGTTGATGGATATGGCTGAATACACCACATTCGAACTCCCGATTCCCGCGGAGTACAAGGATCGCGTGGTGGAAGGGGGCGAGATCCAGTACATCACAGCGCTTGGCAAGATACGGATCGATATGCGCTGATGTTCGAACGCTGCGTCTTTGCGGATGCGGTCTCTACTTATGAAGACGCTCGCTTCGTGATATTCGGCGTGCCCTTCGATGCCACATCCTCGTTTCGACGCGGAAGTGCCGAGGCGCCCGATGCCATGCGGAAGGCGAGCTACAACTTTGAGACGTACAACGATTTTTACGGCATCGATCTTGCTTGCGTTCCCACACGCGATCTCGGCAATCTCGATCTCGGTTATCTTGACCTTGACCGCTGTGTCGATGATATGCTGTGCATGACCCGAGACGCGGTCAGGGGGGCTATCAAGGACTCCAAAGTTCCGATCATAATCGGCGGCGAGCATACGCTGACTTATGGCTGCACAAGGGCTTTTTCCGAGGTATACGATGATATCGGGATCGTTATACTTGATGCGCATCTCGACCTGCGCGATGAGTACCTCGGGGCAAAACAGTCCCATGCCTGCGTTTCAAGAAACATCATCGACGATCTGACCGATCGGTGCGTCCTGATCGGCGTAAGAAGCGGATCGGCAGAGGAGTACCGGTATGCAAGGGAGAACGGGGTTATGTGGCACTCCGCAGACGAGGTCGCTGATTCCGGCATGGAGCCGGTGATACACCATGCGCTCGACGCGTTATCTGATCGCGGCGCCCGCAGGATCTATCTCTCCATCGATGCCGACGTGATCGATCCCGGATACGCACCTGGTGTCGGCAATCCTGAGCCGTTCGGGCTTGATCCGCGGGATCTGCGTACTGCGATACGGATGGCTGCGCCGCAGGTATGCGGATTTGACATCGTCGAGATCAGCCCCGGGTACGATCATGGCGAGAGCGCGATTCTCGGCGCACGGCTGTTGCAGGAGTTTATCGCTGCAAAGAGCGCACGGCGGAATGAGGGGGGCGGTTTGTGAGTATGAAGATGCGAGGCAGGAACCCTGCAAGGATGCATTATCTCCCCGATACTGGCAAATATGACACTGGACAGAATAGAAAGCCATCGCATCCGGATATCACGCCGGTAAGAATGGGACTATCGATAAAACCCGATGTAACCCCAAAAAGATGCATTTTGTGAGGTGTGTAGGGAAACTTTCTTGGTAACTACTCAGGTATGCTGATTGGTCGCCCAATTGCTATTCTGTACTTTCTGGCAAGAAAAATAACCGCAGAGGAACGCAGAGTTTTTAACCGCTTATTTCCTCTACGCGTCCCTCCGTGTCCATCTGCGCACCATGCGGTTAAATTCCCGGTTTGGTTACCGTATCCCTCATGTCTCAGGTAGTTCCCGCATAGTGAAGTCCACCGATAGTGGTTTTAGGTACCTGAGTAGTTACGTATATTCTTGTATTTCCCGGATAACATCAGCAGCTAGGAACTTGTCATACACATAGATGCATATATGTGCCTGCGCCCCCTATTTATGGTAAGGTTGATGCTACAAAATGGTTGTTGAATCGATACCGACCCACAAACACAATCCGAAACACAATACACCGACCATCAAGGGTCGGGGACAGGCGATGAAGAGGCAGATATACCTGCAGTTGCCTGGATTTAACTGCGGCGAGTGCGGGTGTACGAATTGTACCCAGTTCGCAGCCGCGTTGGTGACAGGCGAGGCAGAAACAACCGGTTGCCCGTTTCTACTTCAGGATAGATTCAAGGAGAATACCAGGCGGGTCACTGAGATCCTATCCAAAAAGACCTGGGACGAGGTGGAAGATGCTGAAGCTATAGACGATGAAGCAGAGATCATTGGACTCATTGACCATCTCGCAGCGGATTTCGTTTTGTCTCCGCTTCGAGGCGAACCGTCGTGCCGGGAGGATCTGCATCCGTTTGACATGGGGATCCGGGCAGAGATCGGAGACATTCTCCGTTACCGACCGTGGGGCTGCCCGATAACACATTTCGCAGAGGTTCTGGAAGTAGCTCATGGGCTCTTTACCGTGCACGTTGTCGGTCCACTCCACCGGATCGGCAGCGAGATTGCCTGGAAAGACGCAGGGATCTGCATGGTCGTTAGCTTCGAGGGACTGGTGACGCGAGGGGATATGCCTGATGTCGGGGCGACGGTGCGATTTTTACCAGAGCACTGTATGATGGGCAAGGTTCACTCTGGCGTGATCGTGCACTCGGAGGGGGATCGCGTGCGGATCGAGGGGATCGATCTGAAGGTGTGGTGATTCCATACTACTTGTGGGATAGTGGCTGCACTGTAGCTGTCCGTGTTTCGTGCTGGCGCAGATGTTAGAGCGTGATTGCGCCTGCCGCCGCCTGCTGGATCATGAGTGCGTCGAGGGAGGTGATGCGGCGGTCGCCATCGACGTCTGCCGCGGGGTCCCAGCCGCCGGTGGCTGCGGGACGACCTGAAAAAATATCTGAGAGAACTTGATGAATACCTTCGAGGGAGTGGAGGAGTATCTGAGAAGTGGGATGAGGGGAAGGGCGTGCGAGAGGGCATTTCAGTTAGCGTGCGAGAATCTACTGGATGTCTGCAACATGATCATATCGGATGAGGGGTTAGGAATGCCGCGTGATAGCAGGGACTCAGTACAAAAGCTTGCCAGTCACAACATGGTATCAGAATCGCTTGCATTACGGCTCGGGGAACTGATCGGGTTTGGAAATCTGATTGTCCATCAATATGGCAGGGTGGACGACTCCAGGACAATAAGTAGCTGTATGGCAAGTCAGGGGATTTTTACGAATTTCTTGAAGAGATTGAGAGATTCATCACTTCAAAAAGAGACGTATCTGGCAAAACGTTAAACAAACTGAGTGTTAACCGGGTTAACAGTTCCAAAATCGCTATGCAGAGCCACCGTCAGACTACCTGGCGCCGCGCCAGCAAACGAATGTAATAAGACCACCCCTGTGGCAATTACCTTCGCTACCGCCACATTCCGGACCCTATACATAGCACTCGGCGCCGTCTAAAAAATAGGATACTTTGGTAATTATCGTAGATGTAGATTTCACAAATTTACCCAAATATTTCCTTAAATCAGTGGAATTGGTATTAATCTGTGGATTATATTACTTTTAGCCACAGATTAATGACGATAGACACGTATTGAGGTTTTTATGAATATATTTCAGAAAGACTAAAAGATGGGTTTTACCTAACTTTTTGGAGTGAATAATAATTTTATAAGGTTGCAAAATGATCTTTCCGGAGTAACTACTCAGGTAGGTTGATTGATCACACGATTGCGATTCTGTACTTTATGGTAAGAAAAGTAACCGCAAAGGACGCGGAGGAACGCAGAGTAGTTAACCGCTTATTTCCCCTCCGCGTCCCTCCGCGTACTCTGCGGTTAAATTATAGGTTTGGTTACAGTACCCCCCTGTCCCGGATATTCTCTGCATAATGAAGTCCCCTGAATAGTGGTTTTAGGACCTGAGTAGTTACTTTCCGGATATTAAAAACCCGAAGCTTCTGAGACAAGCTCGGATCCATAAGGCAGGATGCCCTGGTAAAGTTTCAAAGTCTCCAACCAAGCATTTATTATTGACCGAATTCCAATCCTGCTATATATATGTCAGATAAACGGAACCTTTTCGAGACGCTCAATAAATACGGCATCACCGAAGATGCGATCACCGATGCGGCGATGGAACTCTACGTCCCGCATCCGGGGATAGAAACAGAAGAACTCGCAAGAGGTGCGTTCAAGCGTGAACTTGATTTTGCACTATCCGATCCGAACCTGCGCATACTCGTGTACGCAGCAACCCTTCTGGAAGAAGAGGGTGAAAATGACAGACTGCCCGGAATAACTGCGCAAGAGTTTAAGCGCGATCCGGTATATCTGATCGCAGACGAGGTGCTTGGTATTGCGATTGCAAAATATATCGGCGGATACAAAGGTATGTTCGAGTTCACCAGATTCGATCAGAATAAACCCGGAATCCTTGGGAAACTCGGACCATTTATGGATGACGCAATCGCGGGGCTGATCGGCGGAGTCTCTTCTACTATGTACTCAAGGAGTCTGCAAGGAGTCTGATCTGAATTGAGCATCGAGATCGAGTTCACATCGCCACAAAAATGCGTCTGTGATTTCACGTACAATTTCTACTGGCAGCACCAGGGGAAGGAACTGGATCCGGACGGGGTCATCC
The DNA here is from genome assembly GCA_034659035.1 of Methanobacteriota archaeon. Lineage (GTDB taxonomy): Archaea > Halobacteriota > Methanosarcinia > Methanosarcinales > Methanogasteraceae > Methanogaster_A. The sequence continues at coordinate 24,805 of JAYEGI010000211.1, read as the reverse complement.
CTGATCAGAAGGATACTGGTTACACGTACCGGGATCTTGTAACCGCGCTTCGGAAGAAGGAGACCATCACCATCAAAGGCAACGCTGGCAAACGGCTATGCTCGAATGCAGGTGCCGACATGCGGTACTTCGGAGGCACTGGCGGGATCATCGACTCAGGAACCGTTATCGTGGACGGGGATGTCGGCACCAGGATGGGCATGAGCATGGCATCGGGGAGCATCTATGTTAGCGGGAAGGTGGCAGAGCCGCTTGGTAACATAATCGAGGTACAGTCCGACCTTACGGGTTTTAGGAAGTACCGGTCGATAACCGATCTTCTGCATAGTGGCTCGGAGGATGGGTTGCTTCCACCGAATACATTTGACGGAGCAGAACTCAGGCTTGCCGATGGAATTTTGAGGGACACCATAGCGGCACGGTGCAGCGATGACTGCACGATTGTCGTGAACGGTGACGCGGATCTTAGTGTGGGCATGTTGATGAGTGCCGGGGAACTCAGGGTCTGTGGTGATGTTAAGATGAATGCAGGCACGCTGCTTTCCGGAGGAACAGTGGTAATTGAGGGAAATGCAGGCGAGTTTGCAGCTGCTGACATGCGTGCTGGAGTTTTGATCATAAAAGGGAAGTCGAAAGGGTTCGTTGGCGGCAAGATGCGCGGGGGCGCGGTATTCCTGAGGGGAGGCGGCGCTGTGATATCGCCTGTGAGGAAAGTTCCGCTGAAAGGAGCGGATTACCGCCTGCTGACGCGGACGATGCGCACGAATCAGATCGAGGCGATGATGTATACGAAATACTCGGTCAATGGGTTGTGATTACTTCAGTTGCTCAATCATACCTTCGAGTACGCGCAGCTCACGAGCAGTCCTCTCCCGCGTCACCTCGGCAGGATTCTCCTTCCGCTCATACTTTGCTATCAGTTTCTTAACATAATCGAGTTCAGGGATCGTCGATTGAAACAGAGGCTCATACTCCGGCAGATCCGCAAGCGGAATTGTAACGACTTCACCTTTCTTTGTCTCTTCAGGAATTCCGTTTACCACCATGATATATGCGCATCTATCGAATCCGAATCTTCTTGCGATGTTTCGGGATGACGCTGATACTTGCTGCGCTCGTTTTGCGCTCATCCTCTTGTAAGCACCGACCGAGTCCTTGTACTCTACAAAGAGCATCGATTCATGATTCCAGAGCATGGCGTCGTACTCGATCGGCTGTGCAAACTTGTGGTGCACCAGCACGCCGAACATGACGCCGCTGCACCAACCTGTGCTGATGTGCGTTCGAAATCGTTTCTCGGTATCAGGGATGTCAGGACGCGAGAGAAGGGTATAGGGTTCGCTTCTTAGTTCGATCATGGGATCACCAAATGAATTATGGGTTGCGGTGTATATCACTATAGTTCAAAAAATCAAAATGTAGGCGGTTGCACTCCTTGATTAATGGATATGAGGTACTGCCCTCAACTCCAACGACAATTGCCCTTTTCCCGTGTTCAGCTATCTTTCGTATCAATGGTATGAAATCCTTATCACCGCTGACGATAACAAAAGTCTCGATGAATGACCTTTCGTAGAGCATCTGCATGATGTCGCAGACCATCATCGGATCTGCGAGGCTCTTTCGTTTCTCGTCATTCCCTGTTTTATATTCAGGTGCGTATACCGGCTCAATCCCAAATTCAAAGAATTTGTGCAGCATTCCCGCACTGGATCTGTCTGTGACAAGATAAACACGACCGAGCACCATCTGCCCTGCTTTGCTGGCGACCCCGACAAGCACATCATAATTGTAACCGGGTATACCAACATTGCTGCATCCATCAAGGATGTTGTAGTGATCGATGAATAATGCGACTCCACATCCATCTTCCATTCACGCTACCTCTGGATATTCATCGACCAGATCAGACACTCTTCTCCCGCCTTTTGCAAGTTCAAGCAATCCCAGAAGAACCGGTGGTATTATGAACGTCACGACCTTTGATTTTGTGGAATCAAATAAAATATCGTAAAACCACGAAGATATTTCTTTATGAGTCTGATCCATTGCCAATACTTCGTTAATCTTTGTCGCCATGCCATAATCTCCTTTTTCAATTGCATCCTTGACCTGGTCGACGTAGATGGTGGGATCTTCATAGTCCTTGCCGGTGATTTTCTTAAAGATCCACGCCTCTGAAATAGCTCTATTCTGCTCATTAATATCGATGTTATTTATGTACACTTTATTCTCTGCGTCAACCGAAATGATGCCCGAAAAATCATAACCGAAGGTGAAGTGCGCCCCAAATCCACAATACGCACACCCCTTCTCAATGCCTATTTCATTGTAAAATTTCTCCATAGCTTCAGCCCCGAAATCTGCTATAATCTCAGTTTCGAAGGTTTCGTAATCCTCGAATTCAAATCCAAAAATAACAGTTGCTGAGCTGCTCAAGGTCGTTTCATTTTTTTCATCGTTGAAACGTATACGATTCACTACTGTCACGTCATCCACTGACAGACAAGGTATGTATCGATCGATCATCTCTTTTGGAATTGTCCCCTCACATTCCATACAGAACTGATACTCAACAGGTTTTTTCAGAAGCTCGTAAATTTGATCATCAAAACAACGGTTACAATCCAAACTGTAGCTTGAATAGTTTTTACATTCATCTAAATCTGTCTCGCGACCTGAACGTCTCGTTATGGCATTCTTCTGTTTATTATTAGCAGTTGACCAATTATCCAGCAGCCTGCACAGCGGTTCAATACGCTCATTCATCGCTGCCGAGCTGCATGTTATGGTATCCAGTTGTTTTTTCATCGGAGCTGATAATATTTTTATAGTACTATCCGATAACGAAAGTTCATCATGGGCTGCATATTTAATAACTTTTAGATATGCGCTCATTGATAACCTGATTGATTTTGATACACGTTCAGCAAGTTTAAACGGTGTCCACTCAGTAGAGATGTTTCTCGTAGCCCCCAGAATCTCATTCGCACCTATGAAATCTTTTTGCTCGTATTTTTCAGCAATGATCTTGTTAAGTTCGGACTTGCCTGCTACGCGAATATCCCCGTTGTCCCTGTAAGCGATTCCTTTTGTCAGATACGCTATCAACTCTGCAGATCTCTCAAACTTCGGGTCGAAGACGGTCGGGACTGTTGTACTTGATTTCATAAAATGTAATATTCTTTTGTAATACTTAAGCTTCTTGGTTTGTAAGGGTTATTTGTAATTATTGACATGCAATGCACACCCCACTCCATTCTTACCCTTCAAGCCTCCAGTGTCGAGACATCCCCGAGCGGAAGCCCGAGTTCCTTCGCCCGAAGCATCCTTCGCACGATCTTGCCGCTCCTGGTCTTTGGAAGCGTATCCACAACCTCAAACTCCCGCGGATATGTGTGTCCTGCCAATTTGGTCTTCACAAACTTCCTGATATCATCTTTCAGATCGTCTGTCGGAGCATAGCCGTCGCTGAGTACGACAAACGCCTTAATGATCTCGCCGCGCAGCGGATCCGGCTTTCCGATGACGCCCGCTTCAACGATTGCAGGATGTTCGATCAAGGCAGATTCCACCTCGAACGGACCGACCCGCTCGCCTGACGTATTGATCACATCATCAGCCCTGCCGATGAAGAGGAAGTAACCGTCCTCGTGCTGCACTGCCCGATCACCAGTGAGATACCATCCCGCTCTGAAGTACTCGGCATACTTTGCAGGATTTTTCCAGATCTCAAGCATCATCGATGGAAACGCAGGCGTGATCGCGAGATCGCCTTCCGTGCCGCGGGGAACTGTGCCCCCATCCTCGTCAACGATTGTGGCGGTGATCCCTGGTATCGGCTTCCCCATCCATCCGGGTTTTATCGGCATCGATGGATAATTGGCGATCAGGATACCACCTGTCTCGGTCTGCCAGAAGTTATCGTGGATCGGCAGCCCGAATGTCCGGATGCCCCAGTGAACGATCTCGGCATTCAGCGGCTCGCCGACGCTGCAGATATGCCTGAGACTGCCAAGATCGTAGTTTTTGTGCGCATCGGCAGTTCGCATCAGCATCCGAAAAGCGGTAGGCGCGCTGTACCAGACCGTCACCTTGTACTGATCGATTACCGAGTACCATGCCGCAGGATCGAATCTCCCGCCATGAACCACGACCGATGCTCCGCACGACCACGGTCCGAGCAGCCCGTACGAGATCCCTGTGACCCAGCCCGGGTCTGCCGTGCACCAGTAGATATCATCTTCGTGGAGATCGAGTACCCATTCGGTGGTCGCATGTTGTGCAACAATCGCAAGATGCCGGTGCACCACGCCTTTCGGCTTTCCGGTGGTTCCAGACGTGTACAACATAAATGCAGGATCATCCGGCGACATCTTCGCAACATCGAACGTGCCGGATGCTTTTTCCATCCCTACGGGGTAACTGATCTCGCCACCCAAAACATCGGTCTCATCCACTATGATTATCTGTTTGAGGTCCGGAAGATCGTCTTTTATCTCGTACACCCGGCTTTTCAGTTCCGAATTGGTGATCAGGTATCTTGCGCCGCTGTCATGAAGACGGTCGTATAGCCCGTCTGGTCCGAATGCCGAGAACATGGTTCCCGCGATCGCACCGGTCTTTAAGATGCCGAGAAAACTCACATAGAGTTCCGGGATTCTCGGCAGGAATATGAATACGCGATCCCCTTTCCGGATGCCGGATGCTGTTAAAAGATTGGCAAATTTGTTTGAAAGATTGGAGAGTTCGTAAAACGTGTATTTGGAAGCTTTACCGTCTCCTTGCCAGTATAATGCAATCTTGTCCTTCCGCCATGATCCTGCGTGCCGATCCACTGCGCTACATGCGGCATTTAACATACCGTCTTCGAACCATTCGACCTTCTCGTACGCATCCTTCCACTGGAATGTTTTATGCGTCTCGTCGTAGTCCTTCAGGTTCGGAGTCGGTACAATTGTTGCTGGTTTTTCTATGAATTCTTGCATTTCATTCACCCACTGTTAATTACATAGATGTACCAGCCATGCCATTTATTGCTTTTGGTGGAATATCGGAGACTTTTTAATTTGTTCTAGTCGGTTGAAAACATGACGCCAACCATGCAAATAAAAATATGCTTAGATGGGTGTAATAAGTAAAACCGGTGTTAATCTGTGGATAAAACAGTATCAACCACAGATTAACTAATATAAACACAGATTATCGGTGTAAACTATTTTTCAGATCGATAGTTCCCCATTCTGATAGTTGTGGTTGCGTAAGACAATCCGACGTTCCCAGAAACTAATAAAAAGACTCGACAATCGCTATCGCACCAGCACATCCCCGTTTCCGGTTATACCGACCTCGAAACCGATCACCACAACCCTGTGCCGTATCTGCTTCTCCGCGAGATCCCGAATTCTTGATGCAAGCGCAACTCCGTCGTAGCGCACATGCACATCCATGTTCTCGGAATCGGCTCTTTTGTAGACCATTCCGACCAGATCTCCAAGGCGCGTTCCCACTGATACCTCGAACCATACAGGTGCATCGAGCGTTTTTATAAATTTTATGGTATTTTCAGCCTGCTCTATATTCTTCCGTGCCATCTTTTCGATGGCAGAGATGTTCTGCTTCGTTGTGCCCAACCCGGATGCGATCTCCTCTTGCGAACGACCGTCATTCCGCAGTCGCAGAACTAGCATCTGCCTTTCGGTGAGATTTGTATCGCGTACTGCCATCAAAAGATTCTGGACTTGCATGATATATCAAGATATGGACTGCTCTTATCTAATACGTGCAAATCGTTTGTGTATGCTGGAAGCCCGGGAAGGCAGTCATAAGTACGATTGTTGAAAATATCAGTGGAATGTCGAGTAGAGCCCATATCACACCCTTTTCGAGGTAATAGCCTCAGGGTTGCTATGAGCCCCATCATAGAACCTGACTTTAAGATTTTCCTCATCCGGCTTCCGAAGCTATAATTGCTATAGCTTGCAAGAGTTTTGGACATCATTTTCGTTATCATCTACATTCCACCTCATGGTGTGGTAGATGTGCCCTATAACCATCCTAATGGAGTGAAAAAGTGCAGGTACTCACGAATTGCCACAGAGCCGAAGTTATCTGGCGTTGGCCGGATGTTTGCGTTGTTCCGGCAGCGGCAGGCAGCAGGTTGTCGATTCGAGTCTTGTCTCTGCTGCGTCGGTTTCGAACGTCTGAAAACTCGGAGATTTACCCACCTGTGCAAACACTTGTGGCAAGCCGACAGCCACTTGCCACCGCAAGCCTTTTATAGAAGTACTATCACTGTTTTGTTGACCTGATTATTACGTCGAGGTCATTAATAATATAAGTGAGGCATGACTAAAAATGGCAGGACAACTTGGAGGACAGCCAATATTCATCTTGCGTGAAGGAAGCGAAAGAACACGCGGAAGAGATGCACAGAACTCGAACATCATGGCTGCGAAGGCAGTAGCCGCTGCGGTACGCACCACGCTTGGACCAAAGGGAATGGACAAGATGCTCGTGGACGGACTCGGCGACATCGTCATCACAAACGACGGCGTCACCATCTTAAAAGAGATGGATATCGAGCACCCGGCAGCGAAGATGGTCGTAGAGGTCTCAAAGACCCAGGATGACGAGGTAGGGGACGGCACAACGACCGCTGCGGTTCTGACCGGAGAGCTCTTGAAGATGTCAGAGGAACTGCTCGACAAGGATGTACACCCAACAATCATCGCATCCGGATACAGGCTTGCAGCCCTCAAAGCTGATGAGATACTCGAATCGATCGCGACCAAGGTCTCATCAGATGACGAGGACGCACTTCTCAAGATCTCAAACACCGCGATGACCGGAAAGGGGATCGAAGGGACAAGGGACAAACTTTCCAAACTCTGTGTTGATGCGGTTCGGTCGGTTGCAGAGAAGGCAGATGGCGAGATGACCGTTGATATCGAGAATATCAAGGTTGAAAAGAAGGTTGGTGGCGCTGTTGAGGACTCTGAACTGATAAGCGGCATGATCATCGACAAGGAGCGGGTACACCCGAACATGCCAAAGAAGGTCAAAAACGCAAAGATTCTACTGTTGAGCACTGCAGTCGAACTGAAGAGTACTGAAGTGGATGCAGAGATTCAGATCACATCGCCTGACCAGCTCCAGTCATTCCTGGATCAGGAAGAGAAGATGCTTAAGAACATGGTCTCAAAGATCACTGACAGTGGTGCAACCGTTCTCTTCTGCCAGAAAGGTATCGATGACATGGCGCAGCATTTCCTTGCAAAGGCAGGAGTCATGGCGATTCGCAGATGCAAGAAGAGCGATCTTGATAAACTGGCAAAAGCAACAGGTGCAAAGAACATCACAAATCTCGATGAGATCGAGGCTGACGATATCGGTACTGCGGAGCGGGTTGAGGAGAAGAAGATCGGCGGCGGGAACATGGTATTCGTAACCGGGTGCAAGAACCCGATGGCGGTCTCGCTGATACTGCGCGGCGGAACCGAGCACGTGGTCGATGGGCTGGAGCGTGCGCTTGAAGATGCTCTGCGTGTCGTGGGTGTCACGATCGAGGATGGAAAACTTGTGTCAGGCGGCGGCTCGCCAGAGGTTGAACTCTCGCTACAACTACAGGAGTATGCAAACAGTCTGACCGGCAGAGAACAGCTGGCAGTGACCGCATTCGCAACTGCGCTTGAGATCATCCCGAGGACGCTTGCAGAGAATGCGGGACTCGATCCGATCGATAAACTGGTCGAGATGACGAGCCAGCACAAGGACGGCAAAGTCCATGCAGGACTTAATGTGTTCACCGGAGACATCGTTGACATGTGGGAAGCAGGCATTGTTGAGCCGCTGCGTGTCAAGACTCAGGCGATCAGTTCTGCTGCAGAGGCAGCTGTCATGATCCTGCGGATCGACGACGTTATCGCATCCAGAGGAGAACCAATGCCACAAGGTGGCGGCGGAATGCCACCTGATATGGGCGGCATGGGCGGAATGCCACCTGGAATGGAAGGTATGTACTAAAGCGTGGTAACCCACGCACCCCTTTTTTCTTTTCTTTTTTCTTTTTGCATCTGTTTTTTGCAACTTTTGGCAGTGTGGCCGGATCTGGTGATAGCTTCGGAAAACGTGTGTGCAGGTTTTAAACACGAATGCGGGCCAATTTCTCGAATTGCACGAATTTGGCTGCCACGATCAGAAGTGTTTTCACTAATATTTTGATTGCGCCGATTCATCCACACCCCCTGTCACTCAAGTGCCAGAAAATGGTCTCATGCAACACTCACTTCACGATCGCTATTTTAAATAGGGGATAGGTAGAAAGAAAGAGTGAAATGACGCAAGTAGCAATAACCGATACCACGCTAAGGGATGCGCACCAGTCCCTGATAGCAACCAGGATGCGGACTCGGGATATGCTCCCGATAGCAGAGAAACTGGACAGCGTCGGCTTCTTTTCGCTCGAGGTCTGGGGCGGTGCAACCTTTGATGTCTGCATCCGGTTCTTGAATGAAGACCCATGGGACCGGCTGAGAAGCCTTGCGGATGAAATCAGGAAGACCCCGCTTCAAATGCTCCTTCGGGGGCAGAACCTTGTCGGATACCGGCATTATCCTGATGATGTTGTAATCAAATTCGTTGAAAAATCAGCAGAAAACGGAATCGAGATATTCAGGGTCTTCGATGCCGTAAACGACATCAGGAATATGGAGGTTTCCATCAGAACGGCAAAGAAAACAGGTGCACACGTTCAGGGGACGATCAGCTACACAATAAGCCCTGTACACACGATAGAGACGTTCGTCGCTTTCGCACAAGAATTGGCATCGCTTGACTGCGACTCTATCTGCATAAAGGACATGGCAGGCCTAATCTCGCCGCATGCCGCTTATGATCTTATCAAGACACTCAAGGACGAGGTCGGGCTGCCTGTTGACCTGCATTCGCACAGCACCAGCGGGATGGCGCCCATGAGCTATATGGCTGCCTGCAAGGCAGGGGTTGATATACTGGATACCGCATTCTCCCCATTTGCAGGCGGCACATCCCAGCCGCCGACAGAGACTGTGGTCGCAGGGCTTGACGGAACACCGTACGATACCGGCCTTGACCTTGCTCTCCTGACCGATATAAAGGAGTATTTCGACGGGGTAAAAGAAAAATACAGAGGTATCCTTGATCCGGTATCCGAGAAGATCGACACAAGTGTCCTGATCCACCAGATACCAGGGGGAATGCTCTCAAATCTGATATCGCAGCTTAAGGAACAGAACGCAATGGACCGATATGGCGAGGTGCTCCGGGAGATGCCGAAGGTGCGGGCGGATCTTGGCTATCCGCCGCTTGTAACGCCGACCAGTCAGATCGTGGGAACCCAGGCGGTCCTGAACGTCCTGATGGGCGAGCGGTACAAGGTCATACCAAAGGAGGTGCGGGACTATGTAAGTGGCACATACGGAAGACCACCTGCGCCGATTAACAAGCAGCTGCTTGCAAAGGTGCTTGGCGATGATGTGGCTGTAACGTGCCGACCTGCCGACCTGCTTCCGCCTGAACTTGAGATGCGGACAAAAGAAGCAGAGGAACTTGGAATCGTCGGGAAAGAGGAGGATATCCTGACTTATGCGATCTACCCACAGATCGCTCCGAAGTTTCTTAAGGGCGAGGCAGAGGAAGAGATGTTACAGATGGCAGTGGCGACCGACGGCGGTGGCGTAGAGGCACATACTGGAATGTTTAAAAAATTCAAGGTGGTCGTCGATGGGGAGGCTTTCGTTGTCGAGGTCGAGCCGACCGGGACTGGCGAGATGACTGTGGCTAACGATACTGGTGATGTGAAGTCACCCCCCGCGTCCGTGGAAGGCGGGATAACAAGCAACATGCACGGAATGGTTCTCGGGCTGAAGGTTTCAAAAGGGGACGCGGTCGAGGAGGGTGATGTTGTTGCAGTGATCGAGGCTATGAAGATGGAGAATAACATCCATGCCCCGCACAGCGGGATCGTCAGGGAGATATTCGTCTCTGAAGGTGCTACCGTAGGTGCAGGGGACAATCTCATGTCTGTCTACTAAACAGGAGGGTCTTTACTTTGTTTAACACAATACTGGTTGCGAACCGGGGCGAGATCGCCATACGGGCGATGAGAGCATGTCACGAGATGGGTATAACGACTGTGGCGGTATACTCGGAGGCGGACAAACACGCGTTATTCGCAAAGTATGCTGACGTTGCTCACTGCATCGGACCATCGCCTGCAAGCCAGAGTTACCTCATGATCGACAAGATTCTTGATGTCGCGGAGAAGACAGGCGCAGACGCGATCCACCCTGGATATGGTTTTCTTTCCGAAAATTCGGTGTTCGTAAGCGAATGCGAGAAGGCGGGAATAGTCTTCATAGGTCCGTCCAGCAAGTCTATGGAAGCTTCCGGCAGCAAGATCGCTGCAAGGAAGGCGATGGAACAGGCAGGCATTCCAATTATTCCTGGAATCTCTGCCGGAATCGATGATCTCGAGTCCACACTCGATGATGCAGAGAAGCTCGGGTATCCGGTCATCGTGAAAGCATCGGCAGGCGGTGGCGGGATCGGGATGAAGATCGTAAACGACGCTTCCGAATTGCGTGGTGCCATCGATTCGACCCAGAAAGTGGCTGAATCGGTGTTTGGCGATGCCACTATCTTTATGGAGAAATACCTGCACCAGCCAAGACACATCGAGTTCCAGATCCTTGCGGATTCCCGCGGAAATACGATCCACTTAAACGAGAGGGAGTGTTCGATACAGCGTCGCCATCAGAAACTGATCGAAGAGTCGCCATCGCCGGTCATGACCCAAAAACTTCGGGAAGAGATGGGCAGGACGGCAATCGAGGCGGCAGAGGCGTTTCGTTACACCAACGCAGGGACTGTGGAGTTTATCTACTCTGACGGAGACTTCTACTTCCTTGAGATGAACGCGAGACTGCAGGTGGAGCATCCGATAACCGAGCAGGTGACCGGGATTGATATCGTAAGAAGGCAGATACGAATCGCAGCAGGTGAGGAACTGGACCGCAGGCAGGAGGATATTGGTATCAATGGGTGGGCAATCGAGTGCAGAATCAATGCCGAAGACCCGATGAACGATTTCGCGCCATCACCTGGAAAACTCACACGGTACCGGTCGCCAGGAGGTCCTGGGATACGGGTGGACAGCGGCGTCTATACCGGATATACGATCTCCCCGTACTACGACTCGATGGTATCCAAACTGATATCGTGGGGCGAACATCGGCTTGAAGCCATAGAACGGATGCGTCGGGCACTGTACGAGTACATCGTCATCGGCGTGACCACAAACATCCCGTTTCACAAGGCGGTACTTGGAAACCCTCATTTCATAAGAGCCGAACTCACGACACACTTCATCAACGACTTCGATATACCGGCAGACGTTGCTGCTGTGGTTGAACAGGAGAAAGTGAAGGGTTCAACCCTTGCTTCTGCTATAAATTCGGATGACCGGAAGGTTGCGGCGATAACCGCTGCTGTGCAGACGTATATGAGCGGCTCCGATCAGATAGCGGACAATTAACTTGACTTTGCCACATTGCAAGACAAAACGCCAACTAAAAGAAAGAGGAAACGACAGATGAAAATAAGGATACTTGTATCAGCAGTTCTTTCAGTGCTGCTGCTTGCAACTTTGGCTGCTAATGTCAATGCCACAGAGGTTAAGATCAATGCAAGTGATGGCACGGCACACGACCTCTTTGGCGACAGCGTTGCAATCTCGGGCGATTATGTGGTCGTGGGTGCTTGGTTTGATGATGACGCTGGCAATAATTCAGGCTCAGCCTACATCTTCAAGCGCGACGGAACCGCATGGGCACAAGAGGCCAAGATCACTGCAAACGATGGCGAGGCACGCAACCTCTTTGGCAACAGCGTTGCAATCTCGGGCGATTATGTGGTCGTGGGTGCTTGGTTTGATGATGACGCTGGCAATAATTCAGGCTCAGCCTACATCTTCAAGCGCGACGGAACCGCATGGGCACAAGAGGCCAAGAT
>JAYEGI010000211.1:0-12654 GCA_034659035.1 Methanobacteriota archaeon | reverse complement strand
CACTGCAAACGATGGCGAGGCACACGACCTCTTTGGCGCAAGCGTTTCAATCTCAGGCGACTGTGCGGTAGTGGGCGCTTATGGGGCTGATGACGCTGGCAATAATTCAGGCTCAGCCTACATCTTCAAGCGCGACGGGACCGCATGGGCACAAGAGGCCAAGATCACTGCAAACGATGGCGAGGCACACGACCTCTTTGGCGCAAGCGTTTCAATCTCAGGCGACTGTGCGGTCGTGGGTGCTTGGAAGGATTGTGACGCTGGCCCGCTGTCAGGCTCAGCCTACATCTTCAAGCGCGACGGGACCGCATGGGCACAAGAGGCCAAGATCACTGCAAACGATGGCGCGGCATACGACTGTTTCGGCGCAAGCGTTGCAATATCAGGCGATCGTGCGATCGCAGGTGCTTGGGAGGATGACGACGATGGTGCGGGTTCGGGGTCGGCATATATCTTCAAGCGCGACGGGACTGCATGGGCACAAGAGGCCAAGATCACTGCAAACGATGGCGCGGCGCACGACCGCTTCGGCGCAAGCGTTGCAATCTCGGGCGACTGTGCGGTCGTGGGTGCCTGGAGGGGCGGTGACGGTGGTCCGTGGTCAGGCTCAGCCTATATTTTCACGCGCGATGGAACAACATGGACAGAGCAGGCCAAGATCACTGCAAACGATGGCGCGGCATACGACTGTTTCGGCGCAAGCGTTGCAATATCAAGCGACTGTATGGTCGTGGGTGCTGACCATAAGGATGACGCTGATACGAATTCAGGATCGGCCTACATCTACGACATCCCGATCAGGATATCCTCCTGTGATTCGGATGGTAATCCACAAGATCAGTTTGCAGAGGGCGCGACCGTCTATGTCACAGGAACCAATCTTCCCGCAAGCACCGGTTACAAACTTTGGATTCAGGATGAGGCGGTGAGTGTTGGAGACGCCCTCGCTGCAGGCGAAGACCCATCAGGCGCACAAGAGTTAGTCAGTACCGATGCCGGTGGAACGCTTCCGGTTACCGCGATCTGGCAAATCTACCCGGATGCTACCGCTACCCACACCAGATACGACATCGTTGCAGATAACCAGGCAGCAGGAGTGGTAGGAACATACCACACTTCAAGCGATCTGTTGGATTCTGCAAGCACGGCTGGATTTGTTGCACCGGTTCCGGGAATGTATGCGTTAACCACCACTGATGCCGTAATCGCGCTCCAGATCGAAGTCGACGGCCGACCGTTCGACCCATACCGGGACGTTAGCGGTGATGGGCGCGTCACATCACTCGACGCGCTCATGATCATGCAGGCAGCAGCTGACGCGATAGAAGTATGACCGAGACTGTTCGACTTCTTGAGGGTCTGCTGACGCTTGCAGGGCATTTCGAATATATTGCAATGCTAAGTTGGATGCACAACACCGCGACTGACATGGATAACACCAGTAGGCAATACAACCACAGAGGACGCAGTCTGCGAAACAGCGCCGAAGGCGGGACACAGAGGATCGGTTTAAAAACTCTCTGTCCTCTATGTTCTATGTGGTTAAATCCAGTGACTTTGCCGCTTGTGGAGTCGATTTGACAAGAACAGTATTTCGAATATAACCGAAGGAAGAACTAAAATGGATAAAAGATCACCGTTTGAATCTACATCGGGGATCTTAGACATCCCTTTGCATCTTTCCAGTACGCCCTCATCTTAAAGAGGTTTTAATAATGAAAACAGAACAAAAAATCTTAGAAATACTAAAAGAAAAACCTGAAGACTTTGTTTCAGGTGAAGATATATCAGAGGCTTTAAACATCTCGCGGACGATGGTCTGGAAGCATGTCAATGCACTGCGGGACCGTGGGTATGCAATCGAATCGGTCACAGGCAAGGGTTACATTATCAAAGACATTCCCGACCTGCTCCTGCCCGCTGAAATCGAAAAAGGGCTCAAAACCAAGTTTGTTGGCAGGCAGATACACCATTTCGATGAACTAGACTCCACCAATCTGAGAGCCAGAAAGATCGCCGCAGATAGCCCAAATGGAACCGTAGTTATTGCAGAGGAACAGTTCGAAGGCAAGGGCAGGACTGGTGGGGCATGGGCATCACCACCGGGAGGGATATATCTCTCGATCATCCTGAAACCTGATATCCCGCCTGACCACCTCCACAGGCTGACGCTTGTCACGGGAGTTGCGGCTGTCGAAGTCTTAAACGAACTGGGACTTGACGCAAGAATAAAGTGGCCCAACGACATACTCATAAACGAGAAGAAGGTATGCGGCATCCTGACCGAGATCGATGCAGAAGCAGATGCCATGAACTATGTGATCATCGGGATCGGGATCAACGCCAATACCGGGCTTGATGCGCTCCCGCCGATCACAATGCTGCGGGCAACGTCGCTTAAAGAGGAGACCGGGCAGGTCGTGGACCGTATAGCTATCACGCAGAGGTTTCTGGAGCGCTTCGAGCAATATTACGTAACATTCCTGACGGATGGTTTCCATTCGGCCCTCAAGCAATGGAGGGCATATTCATCCACGATCGGGCGGAGGGTGAAGATCGTAACAAGGTTCAGGACGATTCTGGGTGAAGCGGTCGGTGTCGACCACGACGGGGCACTGATCGTAGAACTGGATGATGGGACGGTCGAGAAGGCGATCACGGGTACGTGCTTCCACCTGTGAGTGGTGGCACGTCCCACGCCTTTCACCCACATTCACACTTCGCTGAGGTGAAGCCGGCAGAGTTAGAGTTTTTCCTGGTAGGTGCGTGAGTACGCGCCAGATACGGCAGCTATCACAGCAATGCCGAACGCATACGTAAATTTCGCACAGATCGGGATCACGATTCTCATATTCTCCATATCCGCACTCAAGGAATTTGTCCAGACGAGATACGGAAATGGAATATCTATCTTGACCGGAAGGACAGATGATGTCTGGTTCAGCAGCAAGACGAAGATTACCAATGCCACAACAAAGATCAGAACAAGCCAGAGGAGTTTTCTCGATGCGAAGTTGATGAACGTCTTTGCAAGATCTTCGTTTCGATTCATTACAGGAAGTATTGATCCTGCTATCAGGAGTATCCCGAGATACATGACCCCGAGCTTGAGGCCAAGACAGAACCACTCGAAGAGCGGCGAAGCTATGTAGTTCCCAAAGATGATAGTCTTCGCCTCGAAAGGGGAAGTGGTAACGACAATTGCATTGGTGCCAAGCGTCAGAGACCACCATGCTCCAAGAAACGGAAGTATCAGTGTGAGCACGCCTGCAATGGCACCGGGAATATTCACCTTGCCCAGGTCAAGGGGTGAAGTTGTTTCAGTCATCAGGAGACACCTCCGACACCACGAGGTTGTTTTATGCTGAGTTCTATTCCTGAGATATCAAGCACCATCTCCATGTTACGGACTGCCGGGTTCTTCTGGGCGTGAGGATCCGAGATCGTCCCGGTATCTGGTGTTGTGCCTTCCAGATTCAAACTCGCCGAGCCCTTTGCAGGGATGGTTATCGGCTCTGGCAGCGATACCTTGCCGACGCCATCGCCGACCGGGATGTCTGCTGAGAGTTCTTTCACCGTTATCGGCATGTTAAGTGGTGATTGTACATCAAGTTTGACTGTGACGCGGTCACCGGAGATGTCAACGTCATTAAACTGGAAAAATTCTCCCCCTCCCGGTGCTCCGGAACCGAATTCCGTGAGCGATTTTGCAGTCTCTGTCGGGTCTTGTGCAAAGAGCGTTGTCTGCATATCCCACCCATGGGTTGCAAAGGCAGCCAGAATGCATCCGATAAGTAAAACCGCAGGAACTATTGGAACAGCCGATCTGATGGTCTTCTCGTCCATAAGCGTTCATAACCTCTTGCATTATTAATACTTTCCATATCTCGCCAGTTTACGACCTGCCACTGCCAAGACGGTACGCAAGCAGCAGAACAGATACTACGGCGATGGCTCCGAGACCCGGAGAATTCTTTTTTGCACTCTCACGGCCCCGACCTGCCGGAACGTCTGTCGGCTCGGCTACCTCACGCTTTTCTCCAACATGCACATTGATCGTCTCCCATGTGTCCCTATCTATGTCTGACCTATCCGCGATCTCGAACTGGTATGTGCCCGGTGCGATGTTTTCGCTTGCATGGACTGTGATCCGGTAGGTCACAGACTTTCTCAGGTCAACCAACTTCGCCTCATCAGTGTCAACGATCGATATGCCGTCAGGGATCGATCTGGTGTTTATATCCACGTCGGCATACTTGGATCCTGCGTTCCTGAGCGTCACCTCGAATGTCGTTTCGTATCCGGGCTCGACCTCGACTACGAATGGTGTGTCTGTGAATGTGATGATATCATCAACAAAGGTCGTTGCATGGCAGCCCGGGATCGATGCGACGATCAGGATGCCGATTCCGAGCAGTACGATTCTGTTCACTCTACCATCTCCTTATAATTCTGCATTCTCAGCCGCTGTCTGCAGGATCATGAGAGCATCGAGCGAGGTGACGCGGTCGTCGCCGCTAACATCTGCCGCGGAGTTCTGTGCGCCGCTGACAGCGATCGCAATCGCAATAGCGGCATCGGCGGGCGTGATCCGGTTGTCACCGTTGAGGTCGCCTTTCGGCGCCGCAGGTATCGGGAACCGGTAGAGGTAGTGATCATCTCCGATTGCTTCCTGATACCCTTGTACCCTCTTGTTCGGATCAAAGGAACAATCATCTATATTATTTCGATTGTCCCGCGGCATAGTGAAGACTGCCCAATCTGATTCGCCAGTCAGGTACTTTGTCCCGCCTTTATCGACATTGAAGTAGCAGACCATCTTGATACGGGGATGATTCTTGATCGAATCGTAGGTCTCCTTCACCCATTTCTCTTTCGTTGTGTTGTTGGATACTCCTTCCTCGACACAAACGTCCTCTATTCCTATGCTGCTCTCGTAGCGTATGTCATCGAGGTAGATCGTGCAGCCGTCCGGGTTATTTGCTTCACTGGCACCCCAGTAGAAGCCACAAACCACGTTACTCAGATCCCCTCCGGTCAGATCATCGACGATATATCTCTGCCAGATGTTTGTCAGCGTAATCGTGCCTGTCGAAGCATCGATGTCGCCTGCTGTAAATTCTATCTTCTCTCCGCCGGATTCACCTCTTGCCCAGAAGGTCAGATTATCGGCGCCTGTTAAATTGTATCCACCCTCCTGCCAGCAGATACCACCCCACCCCACCCCCTCTTGCGAACGTTCTGCTGAGTAGGTTAGCTTAACAGAGGTGTCGCCACACGCGATTCCGAGATGGGGGTCCAAACGGTCATAATCGCAAAACGTTATGTCACCCCAATCGCCCCACCATCCTGACGGAATGTAGTGATTGGTCCGCGAACCGTTGTTGGTGTAAACATTAAACTCCTTAACAGGCATGCTATCCACGACACTGGACGATCCGATTTCAATTATCGCATACGGCTTTTTGGAGATGTTCTGGTGATTGTCGAACCGATCCAGCATCGGCTTGAAGATGCCGTCAAAAGCGGTCCAGTGGTCCCAATCCGCACACGGAACCGACTTTCCAACGTTGTAGCCGTCGATAGCCACCCAATCCACATACTCACCTCCCGGGTAGTATTCTTCTGCCCCGTACCCGCCGGCAGACCTATCCGGAACATCGACACTGTTGACGCACCAGACCCACTGGATGGCATCCGGAGCAGGTCCTTCGCTTTCGAAGATGCTATACACCCGTTTCCACGCGTCCGTGTAGGATGCCGGCGATCTGTTGCACCATGGATATGCACCGGAATTCAGATTCATCTCATGAGCGAACCTGATGAAAACTTGCTTTCCTGTTCCGGTTCTGCCATCTACAATCCAGTCTCCGCATGTCCAGTTCTTCAGGTCTTTTGCATAATCCTTAAGATATTGATCGAGCGTTCCGTTGTTTATCACACCGAGGATATCGTCATCGTCGCTTCCCCATGGCTCTATCGACAGGAGCGGCGTGTTTCCATTCTGCCACAGGTTATCCATCTGAGTCTCTGGGAGTGGGGATAGTTCGTCAGGCGAAAATCCCTGGAATACGACGACTATGCTGTGCTTCTTCCCGCTCCATTCTTCGAATGATCGCAGGTCTTCTATGTCCTGTTCTGACATGGCGGGGTTGTAGGTAACGCCCAGCAGAGTGCCGTTGTCCGGGACAAAAGTGGCACTTGCTGGATTTACATACGTACACGACATGAACACTGCAGCAGCTGCGAGCATCAGGATCGCGAGCATACGCACGTGTGCACACATCTTCGTCCGCAAAACAGCATTATATTCGTCGGTCTGGTTACAGTTGTCCCTAATGATATCACATCCAATAAGCCATTTATCCAACCAACTCACACCTACAAAAAGTTAACTGACGCCCCCTCACACACATCTCATCAACTACACCCTACCAGCCACCACCCCGACCCACCGCTCTATCAGCCAAAACCTCCTCCAGCGTCAGCACCAGCTCGGGATGCAAGCGCACCTGCATGGAATGTTTTGTATTTCCGTCTCGCTGATGCGTGCCACTGTTCCGCCAAATGCAGGCATCGGAACGCGATTTATAATTGTATCGTGCCAGCCGCCGGTGACTCCATGACTGCGCGAGCATGTGCCTGAAGCGGCAAGCATCGACCTGCATTGACGCTCTGCCCCCTTACTCTCACAACACAAGCCAGCATGAGTATATGCAACAAGCCCCGGGCAATCGCCTTCGCCCTATATATTTTTAACCACCTCGCGGATGGCAAGCAGATCTAGCCGCGATTGCGGTTTGATGATTCCCAGATCAGGATCAAGGAATAGAATATTATCTTTGATCAAAAAATGCTTTGCGGGTCTGTCCAATCCCCGATCGTAGATACATTCCGTATCCGTAAACCTGTTAAGTATACCAACAATGTCTCCCTTTTCAACCATGCACTCAGTATCACCAATCGTCATCTTTGGTTTGGTGTAATCCAGATAGTCAAACAGGTCTTTTAGCTGGTTTTCCCGCGTTGCAAGCATTTTCTTTGCAATCTCCCCCTTCTCGTCAGCACGAATTAACTCTAATAAACATACCGGCTTTCCACCACAGTATTCCCATGCTACAGTCTTCTCATCATCAGTAAAACCATACTTCTCCAGAAACGCAATCGCTGTTTCACGATCAAAGTCGTCCACCAGAAGATACCGGCATCGGCCTTTAAGCACCGCCTCGCTGTAAACCTGCTCGAGAAAGAGCGAATCAGAGGTTACCACAAAGACGTGTGCCAGATGCAGCTCTTTGGTGAGCCGCACAAAGAAATTGAACAATTTGTAAATCAGAAGCCCGTTGATCTTCATATCCCCGATCACCTGCAGCTCATCGACGATCAGTACAGGAACACGCTTTTTCGAGATCTCACCAAAGAAACGCTCGATGTATCTGAACATATCTTTGCTTTTATCTTTCTTCTCAAATATCTGTTCAAACAGGTTCAGTGGTATCGGGATCCCACTGAGTATCTTCAAATCCTTAAGGAACGACTGCGCATACTCGCCAATACTGTCGATTGCACCGCCCTCATCGATCTCGAACAATACATTAAGGAAATCCTCATAACCTGTAATAAACCGTCCGCGCAGGTTGATGTAGAACGGGACATACTCCTCTGACAGTTGCCCTATTATATGGTTGATCAACGTGGTCTTTCCGGAGTTCATCGGCCCGTAGACGAAGGTGATCAGAGAGGGTTCGGAATCCAGAATACCCCGGATCTCCTTAATCTCTGTTTCCCTATTGTGGAATTCGATTCTTTTCATGCCCGCATCTTTGCGTCCACCTGGTCATAATTATATCGTGTCAGCCGCAGCAGCCCACAACGTGAACACTATGAGTGACCGCGTAAACCATTTCGAACGAGTCCTGTTCACCTCCAGCGCCAAAAGATCGGCGACGGCTGCGAGCACCATGATCAGAAGAACACGCACGCACATCTTCGCTGGCAAAACAGTTTGGAATTCATAGCTCTGGTTACACTTGTTCACAATAATCACATCCAATGTGCTATTCACCAAACTGACCCCCCATATAAAAACTTAACCGGACATAAAAGGTGCAACAGTACCCTTGCATGTCGACAGCCCCTTTTACATGAAGCCATTACCACATATATACAACAGATGCCGCAAACTATCACTAACCTCCCAAAACCGCAGACAATAACCATCCTACTGCTCGTACTGCTCCTGCCTGGTCAGGCATGCGCCATCACCGAGATTACGGTGCACCACGCAGATTACGATGGCTGTGTGCTGCTTGTAATCGATGGTCTCGGCGGAGCATACTGTTATCCCGAACTTACGCCTCGTGCGCTTGACAATTCAACACTTCGAAAGGCAGACTGCGCAAACGTCCTCGCGATCGCAGAGAGTGGCATGTGTGTAATCGATGTGCGTGCTCCGGTGACAAGCACACTTCCGGGACATTCGGTCATCGTGACCGGGCGATCGGATGCAACACCGAATACAGTTTCAGGCGAGACGACGATCTTTGATATCGCGCATGATAACGGGTATTTCTGTGCAGGCGTGATGGAGAACGGGGATTTTAAAGAGATGTGCGACGAACTCGACATAATCCTGCACATCAGGAAAAACTCGATCAAAAATCCTGGAATCAGTATCAATGAAAGCCCCTACGGTCACGAAGACCTTTCACGAAACGTTGGCGTGCTGATGGATGAATGGAGCAATATAACAGAGTATCTCGGCGATAAAGAGGGTGCCCCCAGGTATGTCGCATACAACCGGTGGGCTGTCGATGCAGCGGATGCAGTCATAAAAAACCTGTGTGAAAGTAACGTCCCGTTTCTCCTGATCATCAACCTCGCTGCTGTCGATTCGGCAGGGCACCATCTCGGAACGTCCGGATATCTCGAGGTGGTCAACGGCACCGATGACACGATCCCGAAGTTGTACCGGAGATGCGCCGACCACAACCTGCTCTTTGTTCTGACCGCAGATCACGGAATGGGCTTTGCAACCCCTGGTGCGGCGCATGGTGGGCATGTATCCGATAAATATAGTGAGCGTCCTGAAAGCCAGCAGATACCGCTTGTTTTTTCCGGAAGCGGGGTCGGGCATGGCGTCATCGCATCGGCAGGGCAGGAGGATATCGCGCCGACTGTGCTCTGCCAGATGGGGCTTCCTGCTATCTCGTATGACAGCTCGTACGACGGACGCCCGCTTCCGGTCGGCAGGTATGCGGATCTATGTGTAACGACCGTATCGGATGCAGATGTCGAGGTGCGTGGTTGCGATGAGGTCGTCAGAGGCACTTCGGATTCCAAATTTATATTCAAGGGTCTTGGCGTCGGTTGCAATTACACGATTCGGGTGACGCGGGATGGGAAGGTCGATGAGCACGAGATGTTCTTCGATTCTGCCTCTGTTGTCGATTACTCCGCCATGGAGGAGTTTTCGGTGACAGCGGATATGCCGGAAGCTGGAGAAGATGAAGAAGAAGAGTATCAGGCAGACTCGGCAGACGGGACAGGGGGTGGCAGTGGGACGGGAACATACACAAAAATACTGCGCATTGCGATACCGATTATTATCATAAATTTCATCGGGATCTTTTTGATCATAAAAATTATGAAGGAATGATTCATGAAAACAATAGCAGAGATCAACCAGAAGATCAAAGATGGTGACGTAATCGTCCTGACCGCAAAAGAACTCTGCGACGCGGTCAGGTCTGGCAAGTCCGTAAGCGTCGAAGATGTCGATGTCGTAACAACAGCAACGAGAGGTATCATGAGCGGGACTCTTGCTATATTATCATTTCCTGTTGCCGATCCCGGTCTCTTTTCCCGTGCAGAGCAGGTTTTTCTAAACGGCGTCCCTGCAAACGCGGGTCCCTGCCCGAACGAACATCTCGGCATCATCGACCTGGTCGTTCACGGAACCGCAGAGAGAGACGCCCGATACGGCGGTGGACATCTCTTCCATGACCTGATCAGTGGCGCAGAGATCGAGGTGGCGGTGAAAGCCGCCGGGACTGGGGATGAGACTGAGAAGAAGAGTGAGACTGAGACTGAGAAGAAGAGTGAGAGCGGGACTGGTGCGGAGATCACCACAACCATTAATATCGACGACATCCCGTTCGCACGCATGTTAACGACCCGCAGCGCATACCGGAATTACAACGCATTCGTAAATCCGGGAGATGCGCTTCCCACGATCTTCTCTGTTGCGGATTTCAAGGGGAACTGTAGCGAGGCGGTATTTGGCGGATGCGGGGAGATTAATCCGCTCGAAAAGGACGCGGGTACCATCGGAGTCGGGACAAGAATTCTGTTAAACGGCGCTGTCGGGTATGTGATCGGGGAAGGTACGAGAAGCACCCGCGAGCGGCGAAATCTGTCCCTGTTTGCGGACATGCATGAGATGGATGACTCGTGCATCGGCGGGTTTGTCACATCTGCAGGCCCCGACCTCATCAATTCGATAGCAGTGCCGATACCGGTTCTGGATGATGATATTCTGTCCCGTGCGTCCCGGCTCGATAGCGAGATTGAGCTTCCGGTCGTGGACATAAGGACAAGAAAGGAGATTGGAAGAACCGATTATTCGCAGGTCTGGCGTTCTGGCTCTGATCCTCTTGTGACGTTTGAACCGTCGTTATGCGTCCATTGCGGTGTCTGCAATGTGAAGTGCCCGACCGGTGCGTTCACTGGCAGCAAGGTGATCGATGATCTCTGCTGTAACTGCGGGCACTGCGTATCGGTATGCGTGGGAGACGCGTTCGCTGCCGAGATGGGTGCGGTCATGCTCCGCGGGAGGGAGATTCCGGTAACCCTTCGCCAATCAGACCGCAGAGGCGCGATTAAGCTGGCGGACGAGCTGAAACAGAGGATCGAGCGCGGATCGTTCCTTCTGGCTGAACCTGTGCAGAGGTTTGGGTGAACCGTAAAAAAGTTTGTTTTGAATTCACACTTCGATGCGATAAGAATTTTATAGCGGTCTTCTCCTGTATCGTCCCAGTTCCACGATTATTATTGCGTTTCTAATCTCATCTTCCTCAACAGAATTCAAAAACTCCTTTAATTCCTTGTTTATCTCCTCTATCTTGAATGTATACGGCAATCTGAAAATAATACCTCCGGGATGTTCAGGATACCGAAGTATCTCTCCGAAATCGGTATCTCTTGTCACGATTATTCTTTCGTTTTTTAGAGCGTACTCAATGATCGCCCTGTCCTTTGCCGCTCCCATCCCGATATCTCTAACATCTTCCACGTCATAACCAGTACCTCGTATCACCTCAGCACTTGATCTGGGCATGTCAGCATCTAATATAAATTTTAAACTATGCATATACCTTGATCTCTTCCTTTGCTACGATTTTTGCAGCATATTCTATCGCTGCAAGAACATCTTCCTTTTGAGTCCCATATTCCTCTGTAATCTCTTTTATTCCCATACCCCCTGCCAGCGATCCCAAAATTACATCCACAGGTACTCTCGTCCCCTTTATAACTGGTTTTCCATGCCTTATTTCCGGATCAATGCCTATCCTTGCTTCAAACATTCTTAATCACCTGTACATACAGTTAAACTTTCTCACATTTAAATGCAATGTTCGCACCCTCATAAGATCGTTGCAATGGCGATTTTAATCATGGTAAGGTATTTACTACACAGATGCCAAATGTCGAGGTATGGAGTCGCTCACAGTCACGCTCACAGATACAGACCTCTCAACGCTTGACGACTTTATAGGTTCAATCAAGTTTTCAGATCGAAGCGAGACCGTTAAGCTGGCAATAGGGCACCCTATAAGAGTCGCTCTGGGACGCGCAGAGGAAATATGGTTCAAAAACCCCACTTACCATAGAAGAGCGGGAAACCATCCTTGCAGAAATCCAGCAGATACGCAAAGTATCCCGCCACGAGATGTGAAGATCAACGAGAGCGTATCCGGATACGAATATCTTCATATTCGGTATCACTGGAGCGCCGAGATAAATTCATACTCGCCAGCTGGTGGAAATCCAGCCTGAGGAAAGGCTAGCCACCACCTCAGAACTGAACCCCGCACCCGGTCTGGTAACGGACTGATGTGAGGCCGGGGGGATGGGATACCAGGCCACAATCGAAAAGGTGAAGGTTATAAGCCCCGAAATTCGGATGATTCTGGAAGCCGGCGTTGTCTGTGTGACGGAAACGCTGCATTCACACCACCGTTAGTCCAATCATCCGGTCTTGGAATATAGCAGAGAGTTCTGGGACATTGCGAGGTGATATGAGTCCGAGTGGGCGTCTCAGACCGTAGCATGGTATCAAATGGAGATTATGGGAACTCGGGAGGCCCAATATGCTCTCCCCGTAGTAGGAGTATGCGTTATCAAGCCCATAAACGGCAAGATACCGCAAATGGCGTATTGGGAGTCGGATTCGCGCATAGTACTGATGAAGCAGGGTAATTCCTGTGGAGGGAAGGGGCGGACAGGAGTACGATTGGCATCAGGGACACATCTGCCACACCCAGAGGTGGGCTGTAGATGATAACAACGATTTTTTCACAAAAAATCGAGTAAAAACTGCCCTCCGGGTGGGGCTTGTAGCAAAGCGGTATAAACTCTAAAATTTCTTATGGC
>JAYEGI010000210.1:6324-10077 GCA_034659035.1 Methanobacteriota archaeon | reverse complement strand
TTTGATAATGGCTACAATTTCCAGATTCAAAAACGATAACAAGCGGAATACCCTGAGAACTCTTGTTTTATGTCGATTTTGGTCTATTATGGCTCTTGATAGCGAATCTGGTAGCTAAACACATACCGCGAATGAAACAAATTGTACGAATCGTGTGAATGTTATTTGATATTGCGATCGGGATTAAGGGGGTCCGATCTGACTTGTGCGTTTTATGGAAAATTGTAAATTCAGGGGGACTCAATACCAAATTTTATTAGATTTTAGGTGGTGGCATATATTATAACTCCCATAAACTGGAAAATGTCACGGATTTACAGATTCCGTTCCATATAATTTGTTTATTCATGATAATCACGCTTTCTAACGGTTTGTCAGGCAACCAGTGAGCAAGACATTCGAGCAAGTTGATAGCCCAACCCGACCAATACATTAAAGAATGATTAGAATTTACTATGTTAATACAACACAACAACTGATATGGATGTGCTATTATCGTAGACGAACTGGATGAACAAATTCTTGAGGCAATGTCCGAGGGCATTGGCGTAGGGCCCAGACTGACCGAACTTGCCAGATACGTCGAAGTTCCGAGAAGTACTGCAAATCTGCGTGTTCGCATGCTTATGGAGCGGGGAATTATAACAGGTTATCGCCCCGAAATCAACTGGGGGGAACTGGGGTACCGCATCAATGGATATATCGGAATCGAGTGTCCGAAATCGGCCGTCGATGATCTGATCGGTTTCTTGAAGAATCAAGAGTGGGCTTTTGAAGCATGGGAAGCCACAGCCGGGAAATACGGGTTGTTCGTGATGTGCAGATTCAAACAGTATAGCGAGATCGAAGAACTGCAGATGTTCGCCAAAACCGTGCGGGGCGTTAGGGATGCTGAGCTATTCCTTCTTGGAACATACACGCCACTTAAGTGAGCTAATTCTACATTATTAATCGATAGGTATATGATGAGTAATCTACGATTTTATATAAGTTATGGAACTCACGCCTATCCAGACCGAGATATTGACTACACTCATCAACCTCTACCACCAGAAGGGGCGAGCAGTTAAAGGAGAGGAGATTGCAGATAGGATCGACCGCAACCCGGGTACGGTGCGGAATCAGATGCAGGCTCTCCGGATGCTCGGGATTGTTGAGGGCATTCCAGGTCCAAAAGGCGGGTATCACCCAACAGGGCAGACGTATGACATCCTCGATATCAGCGATCAGCCATCCAAGACGATAACAAACATTTACCGGAATGGAAAACTGGTCGAGGGTGCAACCGTCTGTGAGATTATGTTTACCACGGTACAGCACCCGGACACATGCCACGGCAGGGTCAGGGTCATCGGTGATATCCGCAAGTTTGACAACGGTGATATCATCAAGATAGGTCCAACACCACAGAACAAACTCGTGATCAGAGGAAAGGCGATCGGAAGGGACGATACAAGAAATATCCTGATCTTTACGATCTCGGATCTGATCATCCTGCCAAAACGATCTGTTAAGGAGTGTATCCGCAGTGGGAACATAGCGATCGATATGGATACAACGATTAAGGTTGCTGCGAATATCCTTCTCAAACACCAGATACGCGGCGCTCCTGCGGTTGATGCGGCGAATATTGTCGGTATTGTAACGCTGGAACAGATCACAAAAGCCCTGGTATCAGGATTGACCAATCAGAAGGTGCGGGAGGTCATGTCAAGAGAACCCCTCATCATCGACGGTGATGTTCCGATCCCGGATGTATCGAAACTCTTTGACCAGCACCACACAAGAAACATCGTCGTGACCACCAACGGAAAGCCGTATGGCATCGTATCAAGGGAGGATCTGGTTCGTGAATCGACCACGGTCAGCGAATTGGTCATTGCCCCATCGTTTATGAGCGCGTGAGGTGTGAGGTTGGCGTTTCATATACTTCCGATAGATTGTTTCGCGGTAACTAAATTTTTTCTGATCCGGCCTCCCAATAGTATAAAGCATATCCACGATCAGGTACACCCACCCACAAAATGACAATCGAAGACGATATCAAGAGCATAGAAGATGAGATCAGGAAAACGCCATATAACAAGGCAACATCCCATCATATAGGGCGACTGAAAGCGAAGATCGCAAGACTGCGTGACGAGGTGCAGAAGCGGGCAGCAGCAAAGTCGGGCGGTGAGGGATACGCCGTAAAGAAGTCAGGGCATGCCACTATTGTGATGGTCGGCTTTCCATCGGTCGGTAAATCCACCTTGTTAAACGTCCTCACAGGAACCGAAAGCGAGGTGGCTGCGTATGAGTTTACCACGCTCGATGTGATTCCCGGCACACTTGAGTACCGCGGAACCCAGATGCAATTTCTCGATGTCCCAGGGCTTGTCAGGGGTGCTGCGATCGGGCGCGGGCGCGGCAGGGAAGTGATCTCGGTGATCCGGAATGCTGATATGGTTCTTATAATTGTGGATGTATTCCAGTTGCAGCAGTATGATGTGCTCGTAAAAGAGTTGTATGATGCAGGGATTCGGATCAACACCGCGCCTCCGCGCATCACCATCTATAAGTCGGATAGGGGTGGGGTCAGTGTAAACAGTACCGTTGACATCGATCTCGATAAGAAAACCATCCAATCAGTGCTATCCGAATACAAAATACACAATGCAAACGTGATCATACGGGCTAATATAACTGTTGATGAACTGATCGATGTGGTTACAGGAAATCGCAGGTATGTTCGTGGTATAACTGTCGTAAACAAGATCGATCTGGCTGACGCGGCAACGATTGCAACGTGCGAGGAGCGTTTTACTGATGCGATCATGATCTCTGCGGATGGTGGTGTAAATCTCAATTCCTTAAAGGAGCGGATATATACCGAATTCGGGTTCATACGCATCTATATGAAACCGCAGGGGCAGCCGGCTGACATGGAAGAGCCGATGATCATGAAAGGCCGTTCGACTGTGGCAGGGGTCTGCTCTACCATTCACCGCGATTTTGTGAGAAAGTTTCGGTATGCGCAGGTCTGGGGGGACTCGGCAAAACATGCAGGGCAGCACGTGGGTCTTTCGCATGTGTTAAGCGATAAAGACGTTGTGACCGTTGTTGTGCGGAAGTGAAACGATCATAACGACGTCAGGGTTTTCGGTAGAGTCTCAAAGGTTTACAGAAATCCCAAAGCCCGTTCACATATTATATTTCGTTCCATTTTCCCATGCCACATCCGTTACTCGACCAACTCCCGAGTACATCAATGTTCACGTTGTAAAACCGATCTTTGAATGTGATATTATATGCGTTGCACGAGTTATTGGATTCCACAAGCTTCCAAGTACCCCGTCCGTGCAGGTGTTCTCCCTCGAACTCTACGCTGCCATCGCTGCGGAACGTTAGATCGTCACTGGTCCATGTGCGGTTGCTAGTGTGGTAGTAGCTACCTGTTGCTTTTATGGGGTATCGCACAAATCCATCCTTGTGCCATGACACAGCTGGTAGACCTGTATCGCCCACGACCCATGATATAACGTCGCGGTCGCTCGGAACAACGTTGCTAATGTTATACTGAGCCACGAAGTCACTCACATTCCCTGGAAGGTCGAATAAAAGGTATGTGTTTATTGTGTCACCGTCTGAAAGTTTATGCACCGGTTTCATGGGATTTGCGTCGGTGTGTGGTATCGTTCGGTATTTCCTGCCGCGCGCATCCATTATCCACCAATCCTTCATCCCGGTCTCGATCTCTTCGCCACATGTCGC
>JAYEGI010000210.1:0-6224 GCA_034659035.1 Methanobacteriota archaeon | reverse complement strand
CCTTCATCCCGGTCTCGATCTCTTCGCCACATGTCGCAGTGATCATAACACAGAGTTTGATATGCCTCACACTTACCTCCAGGCGCCGATCAGTGCCTTCATCATAGTACTGGTAATTTTTGACTATCGTACATGTTACGTTCAGTCCGGACAGGTCCACAGTCTCATTCATCTAGACGGTTGCATCCGGATCCTTACGCCCTGTCAGCGCCGCTTCCGGTTCTGGCTCAAACTCCGGCACAGCCCCAATCTTCGCCCCTGACCCGTCGATATGTGCTTCATCCTCACTACGCATAACCCATCACTCGCATTGGAAAGCGTCGTGTTCGTGTCATTGCTTGCGTCACCGCGGGTCGCATTCCCTGCGTCGTTCGGAGCATCATCGATACATCCTGACATCGTTGTAATCGCTATAATCGCAAGCAATGTCACCAGAAACATCACTGTTGTTTTCATTATCTCCTACCTCCCTAATAGATATGGGGTATGTCACCCTTGTTACAGCACCATCGAACCCCACAGCATAATACCAGCGATACTCTGCTATCAGGGAAAATTCCAATATCGTCGTGTCGAGTACCACCATCCGTTAGCAGGTAGTTATATTTATTGTTTTATATTCTGTGTTTGGAAGTAGATGTATCCGAAACTACCGATAAAAGAGAAGTTTTTAAGTATTGCCCCCTATTTATTATAGATATTATGCCAGAAAAAACATCCAGATTATCAGGATTCTACAAACACACGCCAGAAGAGCGACTTGGGATTGTTGGTGAGTTTTCGGATCTGACCGATGAAGACGTCTCGGCACTTAACACGGATTTAGGGATTACACAGGCAGACCGGATGATAGAGAACGTCATAAGCACAATCTCCCTCCCGGTCGGTGTCGCAACCAATTTCATGATAAATGAAAAGGACTATCTCATCCCGATGGCTCTCGAAGAACCAAGCGTCGTGGCTGCTGCATCCAATATCGCAAAGATCGCGAGAATTAAGGGAGGATTTCGAACATCGAGCGATGAGCCAGTGATGATCGGGCAGATACAGATCGTGGACGTCACCGATGCTGAAGCGCTTCGGGAGCGTATCCTTTCCGGAAAGCAGGAGATTCTTGAGAAAGCAAATGAGCAGGATCCGTTGCTCGTGAAACTCGGGGGTGGTGCAAAGGATATGGAGATCAGGACGCTCGAGACTGCGGAAGGGACGATGGTAATCATACATCTTCTCGTGGACTGCAGGGATGCGATGGGCGCAAACGCTGTCAATACGATGGCAGAAGCTGTCACCCCGATAATCGATTCGTGCTGCGCCGGAAACGGCAGGGTTCTTCTGCGGATCATCTCGAATCTTGCGACGCACCGGCTCTCGCGGGCTCGCGCAGTCTTTGATAAAGACGCAATCGGCGGGGATGAGGTCATTAGTAATATCGTAAAGTCATACGCATTCGCAGCTTCTGATCCGTACCGATGTGCTACGTACAACAAAGGGATCATGAACGGGATCGATGCGGTCGTTCTCGCAACAGGAAACGATTTCAGGGCTGTGGAAGCAGGAGCCCATGCTTACGCTGCACTCTCTGGCTATAAACCGCTTATTTCATGGGAAAAAAACAGTGATGGCGATCTCGAGGGTAGTATAGAACTTCCGATAGCTATGGGAATTGTCGGCGGGGCAACGTCGTCCAATCCGAAAGCAAGGGTAGCGCTGAAGATTCTCGGAGTTGCGACTGCAAGGGAGCTTGCAGAGGTGGTTGCCGCAGTCGGGCTTGCGCAGAATCTCGGTGCGCTACGCGCGCTTGCAACCGAAGGCATTCAGCGCGGGCACATGTCGCTTCATGCCAGGAATATCGCGATCTCGGCTGGCGCAGAAGGTGAGACGATCGACAGGGTTGCCGAGATCATGGTTGTAGAAAGGATGGTGCGCCAGAGCAGGGCAGAGGAGATTCTGGAAGAGATCAGGGGTGGCTGATCAATTTAATGACTGATACAACTCAGACCCACTATCAGGTCACTTGCACCGATTATACCGACCATCTAATCAAGCCCGAGCCTGAGATCATACTCATCGGAACAGCGCACGTCTCCAAAAAGAGCGTTACTGAGGTAAAAGAGGTCATAGCGAGGGAGTGCCCCTCCGTGGTTGCGGTCGAACTCTGCCCTGACAGATATGCCGCGCTCAAGGGTAAGACTGAGGACGTGTCGGCAAAGGATATCTTAGGCGGCGGAAACATGACGCTCTTTCTTGTCCATTCCCTTCTCGCATACCTCCAGAACAAGATCGGTGCTGATATGGAGGTGAAACCAGGATCGGAGATGATAGCAGCCATCGATGCCGCAGAAGAACTCGGGACTGAGATCGCTCTTGTTGACCGGGACATACGGATAACGCTTCAGCGTTTTATCGGAAAACTCGGGTTTTTCGAGAAGATAAAGATGATAGGCGCATTGGTAGGCGCGCTATTCGGAGTAGGAGGGAAGGACATAGACATAGAATCCATTACCGAGGAGGATATCGTCACCCAATTGGTTTCGGAACTTAAAGAGTTCTCGCCTACCACGGCAAGCGTCCTTATCGAGGAGAGGGATGCCTACATCGCAAAGAATCTTCTCGATCTCAAAGAGAAGGGGACTGGAAACGTGGTTGCGATCGTTGGAGCAGGACACAGGCAAGGGATACAGGAATATCTAAAACATCCTGAAAAGCTGCCCGACATCAACAAATTATGCGAGATTCCAAAGAAACGGTTCAGTCTCGTAAAGATCGTCGGAGTCGGCATGATCTTGCTGGTCCTTGCTATGTTCGCGTTGATCATCGCGACCATATCGTTCGATCAGTTTCTTGTCGCATTCGGATGGTGGTTCCTCATCAATGGCGTGTTAAGCGGGATTGGCGCCATGCTTGCCCGCGGGCACATCTACTCGGTATTGACCGCATTCAGTGTTGCATGGCTCACCTCGTTAAACCCGATGATCGCCGCGGGCTGGTTTGCCGGCGCAGTCGAGGCAAAGATGCGAAAACCATCTCCGCACGACATTCACGGTATTGCTGAGGCAGAGACACTCCACGATATGATGGGGAACAACCTCTTCCGCGTGATACTGGTCGCAGCGCTTGCGAATCTCGGAAGCATTTTAGGCACTGCCATCGGTGCGTGGGTGGTGTGGACACAATGCGGGATCGATAAAGAGATGGTCAAGGCTGGCGTCATTGATGCGCTCGGAGTGATCGGGTCTGGTATCACTGGTGCGCTCGGGATTTAGATCACGTCCGGAAGTTTGCTGGCGTCTATGTCTGAGCCGAACGAATGGGTGTTTGTCGGATGATCCCAAAATCAGAAGGAATATGTAGCACGATAGTCAAGATCACAAAGTGATGAGGCGAACCCATGTTAAGACATTTTGCGCTTGAGTATTGGATCGATGAGAGCTGGTATGTCGGCAGGCTCAGGGAAGTTCCAGGGGTGTTCAGCCAGGGCGAATCGCTTGAAGAACTGGAAGAGAACATCCGAGACGTGTACAGGCTGATGATATACGAAGGGGGGGGTTTGGCATTGCCGCAGACTGCCATCATGGCTAAGGAACTGGGAGTTGAGGCGTGAAACGGCGTGACTTCATACGATAACTGGTAGACGCGGGATGCTTCGTCCTTTCGTAGACGGCGACATGATGATTTCGGGAGAAGTTTTTATACCAGTAATGTACAATTGGTAGTATTCAGGTAGAATAGATGGATGTTTATCAGATGACCATAAAATCAGAAGGGACGATGATACCTGGCAAACTGAAATGGTATGCCATACTCGCACTTGCACTGTGGCTCGCGTTCTCTGGCGTGGCGGCTGCCGAGCAACTCTATGTCAATGAAAGCGGCTGGTGGCGCGATGGGGGTGCGTTTAATACGAGTACTGCGCCGATACAGGCGGCGGTGGATGCTGCGGCTGCAGGGGATGCGATCTATGTGTATGGCGGGAGTTATACCGAGAATGTGGATGTGGATACGCCGCTTATCACGCTGGAGGGGGTGGGCGCGGATGTGGTGATCGTGACCGCGGCAGATTCGGACGATCATGTCTTTGAGGTAACCGCGGATAGGGTGAACCTATCGTGCTTCACAGTGACCGGGGCGACAGATAACTGGAAGGCTGGGATTCGTCTTAGAAATGCGAATTACTGCAACATCTCGAAAAACAACGTATCAAACAACAGGAATGGCATCTTGATGGATTCTTGTTCGGATAATAATATGTTGGAGAGTAACACTGCGTCGAACAATGGATGCCACGGTATCTACCAATATTCTTCGGACAACAATACGTTCAGGAATAACACCGCAAACTCGAACAGCGAGTACGGAATCAATCTATGGGATTCGAGCAACAACACACTCACGAACAACAAAATGTCTGGAAACAACCATAACTTCGGTATCCATGGTTACCGTCTTCCACACTACCTCCAAAACATAGACACAAGCAACAAAGTGGATGAAGCACCAGTGTATTTTTGGGTCGATCGGCAGAATCAGCAGATACCAGATGATGCTGGCTATGTGGGAATCGTGAACTCCACAAACATAACGGTCAGGGATTTAGCATTGACGAACAACGGTGAAGGGGTGTTATTTGCATACACCAAGAACTCGATGATAGAAAATATCACTACATCGAACAACTGGCGCGGTATCAAGCTATGGGGTTCGAGTAATAACACGCTCACGAACAACACCGCGAACTCGAATAACTACTATGGTATCCACGTAGGCGGTCATTCGGACAGTAATATGCTGGTAAACAACAACGCATCAGAAAACGATTGGGGCATCTATTTGGAGCATTCGAGCAACAACGTGTTACATAGCAACACCGCAAACTCGAATAACTACTATGGTATCCGCATAGGGTATTCGAACAACAACACCATCACCTGCAACTGGATGCAGAACAACATAGAGCAAGGCATCTACCTCTATGGAGGCAGCAGCAATAACAACATCAGTTACAACAACATCATTAAGAACGGCGTGCTGCAGGGTGGTGGCAGTTATCATTGGCAGTTCTACAATAGTCAATCGAACCCTGTTGAAGCAAAGCACAACTACTGGGGTGCCGGAATGAACAACGAAACGATCGATGCAAGCACCTACGATGACGAAGAAGGATGGGGTGAAGTCGGGTTCTATCCATTCGAGACCAAGCCAGCCCCATGCGCCATGACCCCGGAGGAATCGCGTACATTTACCACCACAGACGCCGTGATCGCGCTCCAGATCGCAGCCGGCAGCCGCCCGCCCGACCTGCGATGGGATGTCAGCGGCGACAAGCGCGTCACCTTGCTCGATGCGCTCATGATCTCCCAAGCAGCGGCTCACGCGATAGACCTGTAGCCTACGTCTCAGGGACTGTCACGCAAAACCCGCTGCCCTGCACTCTTTTTCGGCTGATCGCACACCAGAGCATCACCAGCAACCATCTCTATGAGTCAGACAACCCGCAATCAAAGTATCTCATGGCATACCGATATATCAGTCTTCCCAGCCAATCTCTCTTCCGAGCGATCTCACCGAGTTTGGCAAGTGCCTCACTCTTCCCGATTATTCCTCTCATGACCAGTACTTTGAGAATGATCGGTGAAAGAAGTACTGCATCACCGATCTGTTTTTCTATCTCTCCGAGAGCCCTGAAATCATCGGTCAACAGATAGTCACATCCACCACCAGCGATGATCTCAAGGCAGGATGCTTCTCCGGAATCGATCCTGCTCGTCATGAATCTCTGATAATCGGACGCATTCAAAACCCTCATCGAGTCAAGATTTTCCAAAACCTCGGTTGCAGCTCTGCCATGGGTGCCGTCAAAGGAGAAACACTGCCATCGTAAATCCACATGCGAGACTGTTGCAGCTCTGCCATGGGTGCCGTCAAAGGTACTCATGGCATCAAGTTCACCGACAACGATATCGGTCACAACTACGTCAAACTCGCTCAAAACCAGTGACAGCAGAGATGCCGATGCCAGCGAAACAAGAGCGGATGTATCAGCCACGAGCGATATCTTCCGCAATTCTATCGCTCCTCTCAAGTAGTTGGTAAGGCTCATAACATCGCGTACACAAAAAGGCTCAGCACATCGCGTACACTCCAAGTGCATATTAGGTCCATAACATCGCGTACACTTTTCGCGTTCAGCACTTCTCTTCGAATCTTTTTACATTTTCACCGACCTT
>JAYEGI010000209.1:0-2310 GCA_034659035.1 Methanobacteriota archaeon | reverse complement strand
TTTTTCCACATTCTTCTATATTCTTGACCGCGCAGACGTTGCCATCCGCACGATCTACAGTGGGATTACCCCAAATGGAGGGGGTAGCCGGTTAGGCAATCTGTGATGTAGCTTCTTGTCGATAGGCGGAGGGCGCGGAGGGACGCGGAGGGGATATAAACAGTTATGTGCTTCTAGCGTTCCTCTGCGTCCTCCGCGGTTATTTTTCTTGCCAGAAGATACAGGATCGCAATCGGGAGACCGATCAACATACCTGAGTAGTTACAACTTTTCAACCACCCTGCATATCGTATTGAAAACGCTTT
Organism: Methanobacteriota archaeon; assembly: GCA_034659035.1. Taxonomy (GTDB): domain Archaea; phylum Halobacteriota; class Methanosarcinia; order Methanosarcinales; family Methanogasteraceae; genus Methanogaster_A. Next base: position 2,005 of record JAYEGI010000209.1, on the reverse strand, counting down.
CTCCAAACACGAAGACGTTCCCGGCGGTGCAGAAGCGGATCAGAACATGCGGCAGACCACATAAGAATAATGATTTTGAGACGGTAATTCATTGATGCAGATTCCCATCTTCATTCAATACCCCCAGCATCTCCACGATCGAGTATGCGGCGCGAGTTATGCCCATACTCCGACTATCCGTATCCGTACCTGCAAGATAGAGGTTCTTGATAGGTGTTCGGATATCTGCAAATTTCCCGGAGATCGTAACTGCCGCTTTTTCAGGAATCGTGATCTGTTCATGCTGCATCACTACATGCTCTTCGATATTTGGGATGGCACAGTAGATAGTTTCGTATGCCTTCTTCGTCTCTGATTTTTCAGATTTCTTCTCATTTATCACAAACGCAAATCCCACAAGCTGCTTACCCTCTGGTGCAAGCGATGAGTCGTAATTGCTGATTGGCATTGCCCAGTATGGATTATCCTTAAACCATACCTCAGAACCAGTGTAGTTGAACTCGCGGAGTCTCTCGTCAAGACCCAACCAGGTTGTCAGGCTCTTAGTCTGGACGATTCCATTCAGGTCATCTATGTAGGACTTTGAAAGATCATCGATGACAGATGGCAGATCCTTTGCAAAGCCGGTGTAGATCACCATATCGGCATAGTATATTTCATCTGCTTCAACACCAACTACCCTGCCGCCATCCACAAGAATGCGTTTCACCTCACATTCGGTCTTTATCCCAACCGTTTTTGGAAGCGAGTAAAGAACTGCGTTGAGCACTGATTTGAGTCCCTTGCGCGGGTATCCCTGTGGATAGTCAACACTGTTTTTTGTAAGACTGCCAATGGGTGTAAGCGGGCTTGCAACATTTTTAAGCGGGTTTGAGGATGTAAATGAGCTGTTCAATCTCGCCTGAAGGGATGCATGAAGGTTGGACGGTAATATGGACCTGAGTATGGATTCAGTCTGCTGTGGATATTCGTTCTTCCCGACAAGGTTTTCAAACTGTTCCTGCGTGACGCTGTCTCTGATAAAGTTGCTGCCCGTCAGGATCCTGTGGATAGACATCTCTTTCATCGACTTGCCCGACAAAAAATATGAGATTGTGTCAACAAAATCATACGCATCTTTTGAAAGTGTGCGCGGCAGCGTTTCATACACCGACTGTTTGGAGAGGTCTATTCCAAAAGTAGAGAGTGTAAGCACTTTGGTGATAGCCGGGCTCAGAACGAGCCTATCCTTCTTCGAAAGTACATCGAATGTCATAAACTCCTTTAGATTCGAAGGAAGCTTGACAAAACTGTGCTCAGTTCTTATATAGTAATACCCATGATCTTCAAACACAGGTATGTGATCAAAATAATTATCCATCAATCTCTTCAAGGGACCAACCGCAAGATGCGTGATGGCATGTGGTCCGGTATCGACCTGGAAACCGTCGATCGTATAGCTGTTGCAATTTCCGCCAACGTACCGCATTTTTTCAAGCACCAGAACTCTCTTACCGTGCTTTGACAGTGTTAGCGCAGCCAGAAGTCCGCTTATTCCTGCGCCGACAACAATGACATCATGCCTCTTCTCCATTTTCACACTCTTGTTAGTTAGTGGTTAGTTAGTGAGATTGCCAGGCATCATCTAAAAATCCAGTGGTATTCAAACTTTTTATCCACCTCCTATCGATCATGCCTCTTTCATATACAGCAAGAGTCCGGAAGCTGCGGTTTTCTTCGCGGGATTCCTCGCAAGAAGGTATCCTATTCTGGCATCTGTTTTACGATATCAATCTTCTTCACACAACTGGTTTTGATATCGTGCTCCACTGTAACGTAACCGGGCGCAGATCGCTCAAGCGTTACTTTCATAGCGATCTCCCGATATCCACACCGCCCCTTATTTTTCGAGGAGTTTTTGGATGGTCTTTTCAAGTTCTGTGATCTTATCTTCCAGACGAGAAACATCATCCTTCGATGCGATTTTTGCTTTACTGATGGCGTTTTGCACATCCTTCGAGATTTT
>JAYEGI010000208.1:0-10129 GCA_034659035.1 Methanobacteriota archaeon | reverse complement strand
ATAAATTTATATCTACATTAGATAAATATATGGATAAGATCACAAACTACTTTATCAACCGGCAAACAAGTGGATTTGTTGAAGGGCTGAATAATAAGATCAAAGTGATCAAACGGCGGTGTTATGGCATACTAAACGTCAAACATCTGTTCCAACGCATACATCTTGACCTCACGGGGTACTCTTTATATGCATGATTTGTCAGATTGTGCAACGCGAATTACCAGAGAGCCGATATTCTCTGCATAGTGAAGTCCCCTGATAGTGGTTTTAGGACCTGAGTAGTTACAAAAAAAGATCATCCTGATCTCGTCAGATCCATTTAGATTTAAAAGGATTCATTCTAAAACAGTACATAATGTATTCAGGGTCAGACTGAACATCCGGAGCAAAGAGATGAGACTTATCTATGCCGTATTATCCCCTAACATCATCCTTGTATGCTTACTGTATCGGAAAAACAATTACACTGATCTCGAAAAATACCTGCAAGTATTAAAATAAAATTATACTTATTCAGTCTGGCTCGCAAACAGTCATTGTCAACTCCCCAATCCATCCGCTTCCGTTTACGGCAAACTCTCTATCGATCTTGTGCAACTCGGCTTGAATCTCGAGATTTGTTACCATCTCAGCAAGCTGGCTCTCGAAAGCAATCTATTCAACCGAATCTCTTTTTACTTTTCGCAGGTTTGTGGGCAAGGTGCCAATGTAGTGCTATATCGGAATCCGCTTCACCACACACCCCTCTGCCCAAACCCCACGACCCCACATTCACCTCGCAGACACCATCGCGCTGATCACGTCCCGGTCCCGCTTTAACATCTTCAACTGGTCAGCAGGTCCGATCACGGTCAGGCGGGCACGGTCGACCGGCTTATTGCGCAGTTTGTCAAACCATGATTGATGCACAGCTCCGGGATAGCTCTCGATCTCGATACCAGCAAACTCGCCAGGGGTTATCTTTGTCATCGTCGCCTCGATTAGCTTCGTCTCCTCTTGCGGAGTTAGCCCCCTCTCAAGGACGATGATCTTTCCGTCCTCTACACTATCAAGGATCATGCGTATCTTCTCAACCGATGAGAGCCGGTCGAGTTTATCCGATGAGACCAGATCCATCTGTATGCCTTTCATCGAGATCACCCGAAGTGCTCCGCGATCTTCTCATACATGACATCGGTGTTGTCGCCATTAAGTGCTGAGATCGGCACCATCGGATGCTGCGGAAATGCGCTTTTAATGCGGGAGGGCATGGAATCGTCGAGATCGATCTTGTTTGCAACGATCAGGAGCGGGAGATTGCGCGCCTCCATGTTGCCGATCACAGTGACGTTTACCTGTGTGAACGGGTCTTCGGTTGCATCCATCACCAGGATCACGCCTTCGAGATCGTCGAGCCATCTCACTGCCTCTATAACCCCTTCAGTAGCTTCCTTTGCCCGCCGCCTCGATTCGTCCTCGGAAAGTCCCTTTGCCATGAAATCCTGAAAATCGATCTTCGTCGCAAGCCCCGGAGTGTCCACGATATCCAGCGTAATGGCAGAACCGTTTGACTCGATGGTCACACCTTCCCTGCGGTGTGCCCTTCTCGTCTCGTGCGGAATATTAGAGACCGATCCGACCACATCCCCTGTAAAATCCCGCACGATCCGGTTCGCAAGCGTGGTCTTGCCAGCGTTCGGAGGACCGTATATGCCGATCCTGCGTATCTTTCCACGCTTGAATACCCTATTAAACGCTGAAGAGAGGTTCTTTCTGATCTTTTTAATTATGCCCATTTGCAACCACCGTGATTACGTATATTATGTGACTACGCATTTTGTTACTGTGTTACTGTAATAGTTAACTATTAGTCGGTATAAAGTTTTGTCGGACCGACGTGTTTGTTAAGGTTCATTTCTCTCCTTTCTGTATCAAAATCGCATCTTCAAGGATCAATTCACCGGTAGCAACCTTTTCGGCAAGAGTGCGCGAGATCGTCAGTCCGCCTCCTGTCCTCTTCCTGCTCTGATCCTGAATCGACCGAATCTCGCCAATCGAGGGGGTTATGAACTTTTCTCCGATCGGCGTGCCTTTCAGATGTGCGATTCTGATTGCCGCACGTATGTCGGGATCCCTGCCCTTTACAGGCGTGGTTCCGGTCTCATCCACCAGTTCTATGTGCGCTCCGAGTTTGGTCAGCGAATTGACGATCTGGGTTCTAATCAGCCGTGCTCCATGTCCAATGCGGATGATCATGTTCCCCGGATGCACGGACTCTGTGATCCGAAGCACAGTCCGGTAGACCTCCGCCATCGGGACACAGTAGGTGGAGAGCACTGTAGTTTCAGCGAGTACCGCAACGCCTGTGCGCTCGCCCGGATCGATCCCTATGATGATACTAACATCCTTGATATCCTGCAGTTTCATGATTGCACGACCTACGAGCATATCGGCACGCTCCGCGGGATCTGCTACGACGATGTGATCAGGATCGAAGTCAATCGCGCCGGTCTCCGGAGCAGTGGTGATCACGACTCCGATATGTACCGGTATATCTTCACCGACTCGAAACGTCGTAATCTTAAGATTTCTCGACCGTATCTCAGAGATAATCGATTGGTGTAGCGAGAAATCATCTGTAATCAGTGCAATTTGCTTGATCCGGGCACCTCCTTTCCAAAATTGGCTGCCTTCCACTCTATATCGCACTGATATAGATGTTGGTGTTGGTAGTGTGAGACATGAATTCCATTATGTTCTGGGAGCGTCGGATTGTCTTACGCAACCACAACTGCCATAATGGCGAACTATTGATCTGAAAAAATAGTTTACACCGATAATCGGTGTCCATCTGCGTCAATCTGTGGCCGATACTGTTTTGGCAACAGATTAAACCAATTTCACTGATTACACCCATCTAATCATATTTGTATTTGCCGGGTTGGCATCGTGTTTCAACCGACCAGAACAAATTAAAAAGTCGCCCCAATCCGCCCAATACCTTTAAATGATTGAACATCCTACCACACACTGCATGAGCCGGAATAGGTGATTGGTGGTACCAAGAGTAGCAAGCTTTAAATACACTGTGATAATGCATGATCACACGTGATTTACTTGGTGATGTAATGAAAAGACAACAAACAACGAAACCGCGCATAACGATGGTCGGAGGCGCACTGGATCGGGGCGGCGATAAACTTAACGCACATGCCGCCGTACACCGGGGGGATATACTCGCAATAGCGACAGAGGATGTTGTGACGGTTCCGCCGACCACATCGATCATGAGTACCGTCAAAACGATGCTGAATCATGGATTCAGAAGAATCCCGATCGCTGATGCAGGCACGCAGCAATTAAGAGGCAGTATCGTATGCAGAGACATTGTTGATTTTCTGTGCGGCGGGCCGAGGCATTCTCTCGTCACCAATCGGTTCGGTGGCAACATACTGGCTGCAGTCAACGAAGAGGTGCGCAAGATCATGGAGACCGATGTTGCGTACCTGTACACAGACTCCTCAATCGAGGATGCTCTGAAACTGTTGAAAGAAAAGAATGTCGGATACCTGCCGATTCTGGACAAGGACGAGAGAGTCTCCGGGATCATTACCGAACAGGATTTCATGCATCTGGTCGCAGGCATCGAGATCGGTACCAATATAGCCGAGTACATGTCAACGGATGTGACGACTGTTGAGCCGGATGCTGCGATCGGGGCTACCGGTAAACTGATGATCGATAACGGATTCCGGCGCATCCCAGTCGTCAAGAATGGCATCCTGATTGGAATCGTCACTGCTTTTGATATACTACGGTTCCTTGGCAGTGGCGAGGCGCTGACAAAGGGGGCAACCGGCATCGATGATGCGCTCAGTGTACCGGTAAAGACGCTTGTCGGCAGGGAGGTCGTCTGGACAACGTCGGAAAAGGATATCGGAGATGCTGCCGAAATGATGGCTGAAAACGGCGTAGGTTCACTTCCAATCATCGATGACGGTGTTCTTACTGGAATATTGACGGAAAGAGATTTCGTCCAAGTACTAACCACATCAAGACAATGAGCTATGCGAGTTAAGGACATAATGAGTGCTCCGGTGTATGTGATTACACCAGGAGAACCAATCTCAAGGGCACGCAATCTGATGCTCCGCCACAGGATCAGCAGACTCCTGGTGGTACTGCACGACGAGCCTGTAGGCATGCTCACCGAATCCGATATCGGGCGCAGACTTGATCAGGCAGAGCCGCAGTGGCGGAGACGTCCGATCGATCAGATTCCTGTGCAGCTGGTCATGACAAAGTCGTTGATCAGCATATACCCCGACGCCAGCGTATGGCAAGCATCCGAACTGCTGCTTGAGAACGATATCGGCAGTCTTGCGGTTCGCGATGGTGAGGGAGGGCACCTACAAGGGATCCTCACCAAACGGGATATGATCGAATATTTTTCCCAAGCAACCGTCGATATACGCGCCAGTAAGATTATGTCCGACTTTGTTGCAACCGTCCACAAGCACCACTCGCTCAGCCATGTCCTGCAGATGATGTGGGATGAGGAGGTTGATCGGGTCGTGGTTCTCGAATACGGCGGAAAGGCGGTTGGTATAATCACCAACTCCAACCTGACGTTTGCGTGTACATCGTCTACCCCGCGCAAAGGTAGGAGAGTCCGGGAACTTCCGGTTATTGCAGAGGATATTATGTCCGCTCCGCTGGTAACGACGCCAGCAGGTGGGCTTGCAACCGATGCGGCACGCATGATGGTCGATGCGCGGATTTCTAGCATCGTTGTTGTCGATAACGAGACTGATGTGGTCGGAATCCTTGATCAGGATAGTATGTTGCAAGCGATAAACAATATAGGAGAAGAATCATGAATGTAAGCGATATTATGGTAGAGCCGGTGCGTATCGAAAAATCAGAAGATCTGTCTCGCGCACTGGATCTAATGGATAAGTATGATACCAGACGGTTGATGGTTACGAGCAAGGGCCTACTCAGGGGTGTACTGACCATGCGAAACATTGCGCGTGCGCTCGGCACGAGCAGGAAATCGGGTATAGCAGCATCCTCGCTCCATGTAGCCACTGCGGTCAGCAATACTTGCACGGTGGTTCCTCCGGACATGGATGTGGACGATGCCATACCGATTTTACAGGAGCAAAGGGGCATCCTTATAGTACAGGATAATGACGAGATCCTTGGCTGGGTCACGCCGCAGGAGATTCTGCAAACCCAGACCGTCTTTGGATTTGCTGCGGAATTTATGAACAAGGCAATTACTGCTTCGCCCGGCGATCGCGTCGTCCATGTGCGGCGGACGATGATGGATCATAACATCGGGCGTCTCCCTGTGCTCGAGGATTACCGGATGGTCGGCATCATAACCGAGAAGGACATAGCAAAGGCGATGCGTGCGATTCGTGGTCTGGTCACTACCAATCAACAAGATACCAGAGTCAAGAATCTCCTGACCGTGGATATTATGAGCCGCGGCGTCAGGACTGTGTACACGAACTCCAACATACCCGATGTTGTGAATCTCATGCTAAAGTATGGGTACGGTGGGATTCCGGTGCTCAATCTGGACGAGGATCTGGTCGGGTTCATCACCAGAAGGGATGTTGTCGCGAAGATGCATGCGACATCCCCGACCTGAAGCCGAAGTCGTATTTTAATTTGCCGCGCCCGCCCGAAATCATCCGTGCGTATGCGCGGCATCCGTTCGATTAAGAGGAGCGCGAGCGATCGCGCTATGTGGCATTGTGGTGTTAGAGCCGGAAACACAAGCATTATCCCGCGGGTAGTATCGGCAAATGCTCAAAATCCTCTGTGAATATCTACCGGACCGGCAAGTGCGTTTACCCTGATGCTATCTATATTATGGCGATCGGAATGATACCCTTTCGTACCCGGTCACAGACAATATGGCAGGAGTTTGGGTAATCAAGCGGTAAAATCGTTAGCTTTATATAGGATGTGTTGCACACACTGGTATACGCGCCATTACTTGTTGACTGAAAAAAAGGGATAAACCATGAAGAAAGAAATAATGCTGATTGTTGGAATGGTCGCCATATTGGCGATGGTACCGTCTGCATGCGCAGACGCGATTATTATTGACCATACGTGCACGGATCTCTCAGAGATTCCGGATAAGTGGATTGTGGAAGCGAAAACAATGTTCAATATGTCTTATGGACACACATCACATGGAAGCCAGATCGTGACCGGGATGAGTTTGTTGAGGGGTAGTTCCGGTTCTCTGTACTGGTACGATAAAGATGGAACCAACGGCGGGCTATCCCTCCATGATCGCACACCTTCCGGCGATCTCGGCAACCCGGATCGCTACACATGGGCGACTCGAACACGGGCGATGCTGGACAATTCGAATAATGACCGAAATGTCGTGATGTGGTCATGGTGCGGTCAAGCAGCTACAACAGAAGCGAACATGCAGACCTACCTCGACCTGATGAGCGGATTGGAGGCGGATTATCCGGGAGTCACATTCATTTACATGACAGGTCACCTCACAGGAACCGGCGAAGATGGTGATCTCAACCAGCGCAACAACCAGATCCGTGCTCACTGCATCACAAGCAACTCGGTTCTCTTTGATTTCGCAGATATCGAGAGCTACGACCCCGATGGCGATACGAATTTCATGGAACTTCATGCAAATGATAACTGCAACTACAACGGCGGCAACTGGGCTGACAAGTGGTGCAGCGCCAACCCGGGTGAATGCGTATCATGCAATTGTGCTCATTCGCACTGCTTGAATTGCCAGCAGAAAGGACGGGCATTCTGGTGGATGATGGCACGCCTCGCGGGTTGGGACGGAGGTCAGGCAGAGCAACCGATCTGCGGCGACGTCACCGATGATGGTAATATCGATACGGTCGATCTCGTGCTGCTCCTGAAACACTGCGTCAACCCCGCCGGCAACCCGCTCGCTCATAAGTGCACCGGCGATATCGATGGCAACGGGCACATCACCGTACTCGACGTGCGGCTACTGATGGGATATCTCGCAAATCCGACGGGATATTCGCTGAACGGCCACTGCACAAGAACCTGATCATGAAACGGCAGGCAATCAGAACGCTGGTTCTGCTCGCAACCGTAATGTGCATACTAAGCACCGGCATCGCGTCCGCAGGCACGATTTATGTGCCTGATACTCATAAACGATTCAGTCAGCAGTGACTAATGCAAACATCGACGACATAATCATCGTGCGGGATGGTACGTACACAGAAAACGTGGATGTGGGCAAGCGACCGGTGATTCGGTCAGAGAACGGCGCGGAAAGCTGTACCGTGAACGCATTGGATCCGCAGGATCATATCTTTGAAATCTCATTGGATTCAGTTGTGATCAACGGATTTACTGTGCGAAACGCACCCGGTGTGGGCATACCTGTTATAGATAGCAATCGCGTCAACATCTCCGACTGTGTGATAGAGCAGTAGTTCCGAATACCCCTACTTCCGAATACATTTATATTCTATAAAACACAGTCGCCTCACCCAACAAATGAAGTGATGGACGACTATGATAGTAAAACAATCAGACCTTAGAGCTATACTCACAAATAATCTTTGCGGTGAAGGAAGTGAGACTTTTTGATTTGTTCTGGTCGGTTGAAAACATGACGCCAACCCGGAAAATATAAATATTATTAGATGGGTGTAATCAGTGAAATTGGTGTTAATGGCAACGCCTTTGCTGTCGCAGTCGGTGGCTAAAACAGTATCATCCAAAGATCAACGCAGATGGACTCAGATTATCAGTGAAAACGACTTTTTAGATCGATGGTGCCCCCTTATGGCAGTTGTGGTTGTGTAAGACAACCCGACGTTCCCAGAAAATAATAAAAAGACTCTCGCGATTGGCAGATTACTTTATTATGCATCTGCTACAAAATGTATCTATCATATGAGTGTAAGGATTATGGCTGTGGACGATGAACCGGATACGGTAGATCTGATCACACTGGTGCTTGAAACTGCGGGTTATGAGGTGCTACCAGCCTACAGCGGCAGAGAGGCGCTGGACCTGCTCAAAGATACAAAACCCGATCTGATCCTGCTGGATATTATGATGGAAGATATCGATGGCTGGGGCGTGTACGACTCAATCCGTAAAAACAATGAAACGAAGGATATTCCAGTGGTGATGCTCACAGCAAAGGCGCAATCCATCGATAAGATGATCGGTCTGCATGTTGTCGGTGTCGATGCATACATCACCAAGCCATTTGGTCACAGAGAGTTGATCGATGGCATAAAGAAGCATTTGCCAGTGACCGGGTGAGGGTGAGATGGACTACACAGCAGGCGCGATTGGCAGGGTGTTTGTCGCACGCATCGACCATGATGAAGATCTGCTCGCCGAACTCGTAAAACTCGCAAGATCAGAAGAGATCAAGCAGGCATTCTTCATGCTGATAGGCGCGGTTAAGAATATACAGGTCGTGACCGGACCTGCGGAGGATACGGTCCCGCCGGATCCGATGTGGCACTCGATCGCAGGCGCTTGCGAGATACTCGGCATCGGAAACATTCTCTGGAAGGACGGAGACCCGAGCATCCATCTCCATGCCGCGCTTGGCAAGGGGGGTGACGTGACTGTCGGATGCATGCGTGATAGTGTCGATACGTACCTCACAACCGAAGCGATCATATTTGAGATATCAGGCATTGCCGGAGAACGGACGTACGACGAGATGTACGGAATTGCACGGATGGTGTTATAATGAAATATCTATATCAAGACTCTGTAAAACTCCCCTCGAAGCGTGATTTCATTCACGATCTGGAAACTCTGCTGGACGTGACCGCGGCGGTCGTTCCGCTTGAAGACGAGATCATATCAGCCAATAACGAAGTGGAAGAGAATCACCGTGCGAAGGATATGAAAATTGCCGGGCTTAGGAAATTCGAAAGCAATGTGACGATGCAGATGAACGAGCTCGTCAGGGATGGCGGCACCGATGAGATACAGGTCTGCAAAAATGCAATCATCGAGGTATGCGCATCCTGCGTGGATCAGCAGAAAGCAAAGGTCGATTCTGAGTCTGATTCGTCACTAACTGATCTGGCTGAGAAGATCGACCTTAACTCGGATCGTATCTGCAAGATACTCAGTCCGTTTCTCGAATTCGGCGTATATGGCACAAGATATGTGTATTCGCTTGGCAGGGAGGGGAAGAAAGGACTCCGCGGAGAGTTCAAAGCAGATCTGGGCGAGCTGTCATTCGCTTATGAACTGCGGTTTAAGGATATGGTCATTGTGAAGCATCTGGTAGGTCCGTTCGCAATTCCGATACCGAAGAAGGCAGGGCTATTCCAGAGTGAAGAATCGGTGAAGATGCTGGACATGTCGCATCACCGTTTGGATGATGTCACCTACTCGAATAATCAGATAACCGCAGAATTTAAGGACCGGAGGGGTGCGAGAATGGTCCGCATCGAGATGAAACCTGCCACCAACGATTATTCGATAGTGTACGACGGTGCAGAGCCGATCAATCTGACAAGAGACGAATTGGTATCACAGGAGATTGATAGCGATGGGATTCTTGGTCTCATGCATGCGGTGATCGGTTATGTGTTGGATACTGAAAAACGTGAAGTTGCGACGCTTGTGAGACTGACGTTTAATGGCATGAATGTGGTCAGGGAACCGCTCATCAGTGATGCGCTGAAGGTCCTGCTCGCGGAATATGGCAGATTCGCAAACGAATGTATCGCGCACGGGGCGGCAAAGGACGAATTCGTGATAAAGATCGAATCGGACGACGGCACAAGGACTGAGAAATATATGTCGATCTCGACGGTCAAGAATCGTCTGATCGGGATCGGGAAAGAGGGCGCAGAACTGGCGGATGCATTCGGACTGGGGACAAGCGCGTCATGATAATGTATGGGGGACTGTTGTGCCCGGTAATACACTCTCAAGTATAGTACTTATGAGTGTATTCGTAGACCAAGAACTCGAATTAGCGCCACTCGAACTTATTGGACGAATTTTTGTAACTGCTCAGGTACCTAAAACCACTATCGGGAGACTTCACTATACAGGAACTACCCGGGAAATAGGGGGTACTGTAACCAAACCAGGAATTTAACCG
>JAYEGI010000207.1:0-2336 GCA_034659035.1 Methanobacteriota archaeon | reverse complement strand
TGTGCGATCCCTGATAAATTCATGAGACGACCTTTACTCTTATGGTATATATAGTATTCTATCGAATGGGGTAATGTGATAAAACCATTGATATAGCGATTCATCGCTTGCCAGATGACAATAATAACACGGTCATGGAGGACTTTGTATGTTTGTACTTCTTCGAGTTACCCTCTGATTTGGAGGGGGTACCTTTAATCTGTGTAAACCCCAAACTATTGAACCGATGATGCACCCATTCGTAGAGGTTGTACTGAAACTCGAAAAAACATCCCGCCTACACCGGTATTACAGGGGTCTATTAAACCTGGTCCTCATTTTCCTTCTCTTCTACACACTACTGCTCTACGTCAGCGCACCGGTCATCTTCGCACGGTACAGTTCTTACGATTTCACTCTACTCGAATATCCTGTTCGCATGAAGATGGTGTGCACCGCCGCTGCTGCGCTCATCCCCGCGATCGTTATCACATCCCTGCTCTACATCCGCAGGAAACCGGTGAGTATTATCAGGTCTGTTGGTGATGCGTACCCTCTACTCAGGGAGCGGCTGCCCACCGCTTATGACCACGCGGACTCATCAGGCATCGTTGTGGATGATCTGGCAGAGGGGGTGTCCATCGACACAGCATCTGTCAGAAAGTCGGCGATCATTGGCAAAAAAGGGCTTTTTTTGCGGATGGTGTCATCTATTGTGCTGGTGTCGCTTCTACTGTTTATATCATCACCAGACGCGCCCCGTTTCATACCGCCTGAAGAGCTTGAGTCCATGATCACCCCGCCCACCGACGAGGAGCGGGAGGAAGCTGCGGACGAGGCGCATCAGCAGCAACTGATGAGCGAACTCGGATCCGAGTCCGGTTCAGGTAGTGGCGATGCAGAGATATACGGCAAGCCGTCGGTTGCAGTGATCGAGGGCACAGACATAGAACTGGTGATGTTCTCGGATGCCGGTGTCGGGCACAGCTCCCGCAGGACAGAATCCGAGCCAATAAGTTTCATTTCAGGGACTGTGTACGCTGCAACACCTGTGTCGTCCGAGACCTACATAGACAGACTGCCCGAAGAGAACAGGGATCTCATCAAACAGTACTTCATGGAGATGGCTGAGGTCGGTTAGGGGAATTGGGCCGACCGGTGGAAATTACGGACTCCCACACTATACCATCACATCACTACACACTCACACTACTATGATAATCTCCTGCGAAGATTAGGTATCCGGGAGACTTTTAATTTGTTCTGGTCGGTTGAACACATGACACCAACCCGGCAAATACGGATATGAGTAGATGGATGTAATCAGTGAAATCGGTGATAATATGTGGCTAAAACAGTATCAGCCACAGATTAACGCAGATGGACCCAGATTAGTGGTGTAAACTACTTTTCAGATCGATAGTGTTCCATTATGGCAGTTGTGATTGCATAACACAGTCCGACGTTCCCAGAAAATAATAAAAAGACTCAGCGAGACTATGTTCCTGTTCTCTATGTTAAATTTCCTGCTGGTGATCAGGATCCAATACTATAACCCCGGCGATCCATATATGCGCCAGCTATTTCCGCACTACCTGGTGTTCCTTACGGCACTGGATTCGGTTGCACTGGTGGTGAAAGGTCATTGTGTACGTATTCATCCTTCCAAGCAAGAATTGTATTCTTCCGGCAGCAGGCTGTGGGACGACCATAGCCCAACTTACAACCTGCTCATGGGGTACACAAGGAACTAACAGAGTTGAGGCGCGAGGTGGACGAGATGCGAGGTAACGGGGTGACAAGATGGCGGCACAGGTTGTGCTGTATCAAGCAATCCGATAGGTCTGTATATGCAGCGACCTTTCGACCGATGAAACTCCGTACAGTGTCACTCGTGTATTATATAGTATTACCCTAATCCTTAATGTATAATCATGTAGGAACAAAAAGTTTATATACCATGTAATCAAGGTAATGCGCACCAAGAAATTTCAGACCACACGCCCGCACATGTCCATCCATGAGGCAGGATGGTATGTATTTAAATGTGATATCGGGGTTGCGCCGGGGTGGCGCCTGGGATGGGTTTCCTGGATAAACAATATAGGAGGAACATAACGTGGCAGATACAATAGACCTCTATGATGACCGAGGCAAGAAATTGAAGGGTGATGTTGACCTTCAAGCCATAAGTCCACTCAAGAACTCGGCTATTCTGGGCATGGTTAATACCGTTAAGAGAACGGTAGCTGTTAACTTAGCCGGTATTGAGAAGGCATGCAAGAACTCAAGCTACGGCGGACAGAGCCGGAACATTCCGGGCCGTGAAGTAGACATCGATCCAACCACAAAGGCAG
>JAYEGI010000206.1:0-2348 GCA_034659035.1 Methanobacteriota archaeon | reverse complement strand
CCAATACCACCACGCTTTTTTCACAAAACGGATAAAATTCATCCGATAACGGATAGTCTTATATACCCGCGCCCCGAGTCCGAAATATGGGCCGATACCAGCTGCGATGCCTGCATTGTAACCATACGCTTGCAGATCATTATACGCTCCAGTGTCATAATGACGCGCTGCTCCGCACAGAATACCAGGAGAAACGACTGATCATACAAGACCTTCCGGGACTATGGAAGTTTCAGGAATGGCTCCCGGTCTCAGGAAACATGGGGGTCGGTGATGCGCCTTCCACCTATAAAAGCGAAGGACTTGCACGGGAACTGGGGCTGCACAATTTATACATCAGTTTCAACGGATATTTCCCTGAGCGAGGGGCTTTTATCAAGACATGCAGTTTCAAGGAACTTGAATCACCCCCGACATTCCAGAGATCGAGCGAACACGGCAACGGGACGCTTGTAATCGCTTCCGCGGGCAATACCGGACGGGCATTTGCAGAGACCGCGTCAGATGCAGGACTGCCGCTAGTCGTCGTGATACCGGAGTCGAATATGTACCGCCTCTGGATCACGAACGAGATATCAGACTCGATCCGGGTGATCGCTGTCGATGGAGACTATTACGATGCGATCGTGCTCGGGGGCCGGATCGGGCAGATGGACGGGTTCCGAAATGAAGGCGGCGCGAAGAACGTTGCCAGACGGGATGGAATGGGCATCGTGATGCTCGATGCTGTGCTGTGCATGAAGACGCTGCCGGATCATTATTTCCAGGCGATCGGCTCTGGAACCGGCGGAATTGCTGCATGGGAGGCAGCGCTCCGGTTGATAGGGGACGGGAGATTCGGAGACCGGATGCCACAACTCCATCTGGCGCAGGATTCCGTGTTTGCGCCGATCTTCAATGCATGGTCACACAATCGGAGCACGGTCGCTCCTGAGGATGTGCCAGACAAATCACGGATCATGGGGACATATACAGATATACTCTCGAACAGGAACCCCCCTTATGGAATCATGGGCGGTGTCGCAGACGCACTCATCGATACCGCGGGGCGGGTTTACGCGATCGATACCGGTGAGGCGCGCGATGCGAAACGATTGTTCGAAGACTCTGAAGACATTGATATCCTGCGTCCGGCTGCAATCGCTGTTGCTGCGTTGTGCCGTACAGTCAGCAGCAATTCTATCGATCCTGATGACACGGTTCTGCTCAATATAACCGGAGGCGGATTATCACGGCTGAAAGACGATTATGCACCCAACCATCTGAGTGCTGATCTTATGGCGACTGATGAGAACAGGGATGAACTTATGGAGGTACTGAAGCTATGACCGATATTTCCGATATAACGATTTTGTGTGGAGTTGATAAGGATTGCAACCCCGAATCCGTCGGTGAAATACGGATAAAAGCAGGGGAGATCATTGGCATCGTCGGACCGACAGGTTCTGGAAAAAGCACGCTCATCTCAGATATTGAACAACTCGCCTGTGGAGACACTCCTTCGAGAAGAAAGATACTGATCAATGGCGAAGAGCCAGATCAGACACTGCGGAGAGATACTAAAAAGAAAAGGATCGCGCAGTTGTCACAGAATATGCGTTTTCTTGCCGACATGAATGTTCTGGACTTCCTACGGATGCATGCAAAGAGCAGGGGCAAGAACTCGGATACGCCACAGCGGACGGTTCGAACAGCGAATACGCTGACTGGCGAGCCTATATCAGAGGATAGCCAGCTGACAATCCTGAGTGGCGGGCAGTCAAGGGCGCTGATGGTCGCAGACATCGCAATCATCAGCGATTCACCTGTGGTGTTGATCGATGAGATCGAGAACGCGGGGATCAGGAAGAGAGAAGCACTTCGATTGCTGGCAGGCAAAGGGAAGATCGTTCTTGTGGTGACGCATGATCCTGTGCTTGCCCTGATGACAGAGCGGCGCATCGTTATGAAAAACGGCGGCATCACAGGCATCATCGAGACCGCGGAAACCGAGCGGGATGTTTGTGCACATCTATCAGAGCTGGATGAATACATGATGGAACTGCGCGATGCGATCAGGTGTGGGCGCTCGGTTGAGGGGTCATACCTGGCTGCTTTCCGCTCGGCAGGCGGTCTCTGATTGAGCACAATCGAAAATTCCAGTGAAATCACTATATCCTTAAGTTTTACCGCAGAGTACGCGGAGAACGCAGAGGCATCAGAAAACCAAAGCGTGGATTGTAACGGTCTTAAAACTCTGCGCCCTGTCAAGTAGGGCACATAGCCACCTCTTTCCGGGGTAATAGCCCCGAGGCTGCTATGCACCCCCTCACAGAACCGGACTTGAAGATTTCCCTCATCCGGCTCTT
>JAYEGI010000205.1:0-2350 GCA_034659035.1 Methanobacteriota archaeon | reverse complement strand
GGGTTGTTGACGTAGTGCAGGTCATCGCCCTCTACAATGTCTGGTTGGGTTGAGAGCTTGTATGGTACGAGCTGTCTCTGTCCGAGCGTCATACCGCCAAGGTGCACGTTCACATCGTACTGCTTGATGCCACGCTGCTCTGCAACACGCATACCTGCTGCCTGGAATTCTCTCTTTCGTGCGTTCTGAACGAATCCGGCGCGCACGTACTTGGTCTTCTGGTCAGCAAGGTCAAGACCTGCGAACTTTGCCTTCAGCGCCTCTACGAATATTTTCTCTGATGGATATTTGTATGCCATTTGTATCTACCTCCTTTACACCGTGTGGTATGTAACAGGTCCGACGCCTGGCGCGGTCTCTGCCGCAGTCTCAGGGCGGTATCCGTACATCGTCCTTCTGTGGTGCACAAGGTGTACATGGTCAAGAACCTCTTCCTCACTTCGGTATTTGACACCGTCGGTTCGGTAGATAGTGGTTCTCTTCTTTGCCTCTGCCTCACTCATCGGCTTTCCGAGGTTGACCTTCCTGTCGATCGGTACACCGACCTGGTCCTTGTCCTCTATGACGTTTCCACCCTCAAGATGCGTCCTCTCGAGCATGTCGAACATCATTCCGTCTTCAGCCAGTCTCAGTGAGTGACCGTGCACTGTGCAACCTCGAAGTCCTGCGAGAGCCGGGCATGTCATCTCTGACTCGATTGATGCCTTGCACTGTTCTTCCATATCACGCTCTCGTGCTTCCACGATTTGCCTGCCTGACAGTGTTCCCGGGTCTACGCCACGGAAGTTGATCGCTGCGTAGTAGCTCCTGAAGTATGGGACTGATGGTGCGGAGTACATCGAGTCAGTGAACTGTGAGTATCTGACACGGTCTCCTGCTGCTGCGCCTGGTGTTGGCTCGACCATCTGTCTGATCGGGCAATCCGGCTCACCCATCTCTTTAAGTGGTGGGTGGATGCTTGGATAGTCCGCACCTGGTGCTCTGTGTCCGAGCGCCGCTACCAGATCGTCGTCTGATACGGTTCTCAGTTTCTCAACATCTCCACTCATGTGCTTTCTTCTGTTCACTGCAACGGATGAAGATCCTGGATAGTATTGTGGTGTGTATGCCATAATTATATCTCCTTTTATGTATGTTGTGGTATTGTTTTCATAATTGCTTTTACGAGTTCGTTCAAACTGCCGCGCTGGCAGGTAACACCCCTCGTAATTCCGGCTACAATCTCCATGACTGTGCCCTGTGTATCGATATCTTTATCCATGGGCATGACCAGTCGTGTCTTGATCCCTGCCTTTGCAAAATCCTCAAAGTCAACCGGATTCTGGCAGGCGATGATCGCAGGTATATCTACATATTTCAGTACGTACTTTGTCTTGTAGATCACATGCGAATCGATGTTTCCGAGATGGATTAATGCTACACGATGCCGCGCTATCTGCTCGATCTCTTTCTGGGTCAGACCAAACTTCGGTCCGTAGCCCTTTGCCATCCTATCGCTGGGTCCCTCATCGGGAACACCGGCTCCGGCTTCGAGTACGAGCACACTGACCTGGATTCCTTCTCTCCTGAGTCCGTGCGTGATCTCGCAGACGGGTTTTGTGATGTGACGTCTTCCTGGGGACATTGCGATTGCGATTACATCGGGTCGTCCGGTTTCAGAGAGCGTGCCGCGCTGGGCAAGCCCGCCACCCTTTCCAAGACCCATTCCCTCCCTGCAATCGATAACCTGTGTCTCCCTGCCAAACATATCATTCCCTCGTGTCAACGCAAGACTCGCAGATCTTCGAAGTCGGTGTCATGCTTGGATCGGTCATCCCGTATATGCTCTTGTCCTCAACCATTTCATCAGGACCATACTTTGCATAATCGGTGACCGTCGCCTTCCTGCGAAGGAACAGTCCCTCTTTAAGTTCAAATGGGAACGGGAACAGCTCTTCACACAGTGCTCTGACTTCTTCCATCACATCATTTTCTGCTTCGAGGCGTATCCGCCCTACTTTTACCTGCAGTTCCATCACCTGATCGCCCACTCGGATAACCTCTCGAGCCGTGTGGTCAACCGGAGCACCTTTTCCGGGCCCATAAGGAACTGTAAGCGGAAGTCTTGGTCCCTGGACCAGCACGCGGGTAACGCCCTCGATCTGCTCAAGCCGATTCAAGAGCTCCTGCGCCGAGGAAGGGTCAAGCATCCTCTTCGGAAATATCTCGTATTGTACGGGATCAGAATCTGTTGTTGTAACCATGAAACAATTCCTCTTTACACCGCTGCTGCGACCTCCTTGAGTGGGTTCATCATGATTGGCACATCCTGGAAGGTGTCAAGCACGATTGCGGATGTTGACTCTGGCGA
>JAYEGI010000204.1:0-2357 GCA_034659035.1 Methanobacteriota archaeon | reverse complement strand
CCTGCCCTTACTGCGATGCGGAGAATGAGATCGAGATATGACCGATGAGATAAGCGGCAGACCGCCCAAGCCCGATGATGTATTCTGGAAACGCCATGCTTGAGATGGCGAAGGGGTCCATAGCCTCGGGTTGTGGGAAGCGCAAAGCACCTCATATTGGCGGCAAGATTCCTTGCCATGCAGCGAGTGCACGGACGGCACGATCGTTTCATCCGGGTGGGATCGGATCGCACAGATTCGACTTTTCCACACTCAAGCAGGTGGACATAATGGCTACACAGGGTTGACACGTTATGAGATGGTACTGACCGATCCATCATACCGGAAACGGATCCTGATGTTTGCGTACCCTTCAATCAGAACTTACGGGGTTATCCCTGACGCGTTCCGATCATCCGGGGTGCAGGCAGAGGAGGCTGTCGTGTGGGAGGCGTGCGACCACCCGCCACACAATCAGTACAAGGAGAGTGTTTACGAGTTCCTTGAGCGCGAGGGCAAGCCCGGAATCACAGAGATCGCTACCCGGCGTTTTACGATCAAGACGAGAAGGAATGAAACACTCCGTGCTACGCTGATCGTGGATGGTGCAACGGAGCTATCAATGGGAACGTGCCGTGGAACTTGCACGAGGGCAGCCCAACATCTCTGCAATCGACCTGATATCAAAGGTAACGTGCACGAGACCGCATCACATCACGGTATTCGATCCCGATCTCGATGTCCTTTCGGGAAGCACCATCCCGAGGCGCATCCGGGTCGAGGATACTGAGATGTTGTTCTTCGACCGCGTTGCGGAGATTGTGGGGGTGTAAGGAGTTACCTTTCGAATATCCGAAATCCCGAGTAGTAGACACGAGCCTCGGATTAACAGATTCAAAAATGATGTCAACACCACTGCAACGTGACAATCCTCACGCCCAACGCTCAATAAACTTTTATGCGAACATGGCGAGGGTTACTGCAATGAACGCTGGTCCTATCGCGAATCAAACTCATAGACGCAAATCCTGGAAAACCCCTGATAAGCAGTCTGTCGTGCTATTCAACCCGTTGCCTGTGAGCGACGTCGAAGAACATGCCACAACATCCACAAAAGTCCCGCTTGTCAATGCACCGCTCTCTCTTCTTGCGATTGCGCGGATGGTTGCGGAGGACTACAACGTGAGAATATTCAGTGCAGTTGTTGATGAGAATTATACCGAACAGATCCTTGCTGCATGCAGCGATGCCCTGCTCTTTGCGGTGAGCAGCATGACCTGCTACCAGATCCGGGACGGGCTCGATGTATCGGCTGCCGTGAAAGCCAGATACCCAAAACTCCCGATCGTCTGGGGCGGCTACCACCCATCCACGATGCCGGAGCAGACGATCCTGAACCCGAACATCGACATTGTGGTGCGGGGGCAGGGCGAGTACACGTTTCAGGAACTTGTGTACCGGCTTAGTTGCGGACGCAGCCTCAAAGGGCTGCCCGGGATCACCTACAAAGAACCGGAGCGAGGTCATGGGCGTGAGCAGGGGCGAATGCAGACGCGAGGATGTGAACACGTGAAGGTCATAACCAACCCTGACCGCGAGTTTTTAGATATTAACGAGTTCTGCGAGATGCCATACCATTTAATCGAGGTAGAACGCTACATCAAGTCTTACCGATTTGGAGATCGATGCATTGATTACGAAACGAGCCGGGGGTGTATCGCAAACTGTTTCTTCTGCTCAGAGCCTTTATTCTGCAAGCACAAATGGACCGCACTCACCCCTGAGAGGACTGTCGCCGAGATTGCGAAGCTGCACACAGAGTACGGAATTGACACATTCATGATCAGGGACAGTGACTTTTTTGTCAGTACAAAGCGTGTCAGCGCAATCGCAGAACTCTTGATCAAGCTGGACTTAAATCTGAATCTGGTCAGCGTAAACGGAAGGATGGAGCGTCTGCACCGCCTCGATGATGCTGTATGGGAGCTTCTGCGGAGAGCGGGGCTTCGGGAAGTCTTCATTGGGTTTGAGAGCGGGTACCAGCCATCGCTCGACGCTATGGGGAAAGGCGCATCGATTGACCATATCCTCAAATGCACGCACAGTTGCGCGAGACACGATATCGATCTGAGGGGTTCGTTCATGGTCGGGATTCCAGGCATTGATACAAAGACCGAGATTGTGTACACGTTTGAGATGATGAAGCGGATGGTTGATGTATTTCATGAAGAGAGCGATCTTGCGAAACTGGACTTTCTCCTCTCGTTTTTTGTACCGTATCCTGGCACACCGCTTTACCAGAAGTGCATCGAGGTGGGATTTCCGAAGCTTTCCTTGCTTGAGGAGTGGGGTGACTTTGACCAGTTCGATTTCCATAC
>JAYEGI010000203.1:0-10270 GCA_034659035.1 Methanobacteriota archaeon | reverse complement strand
CCTTTGCTATAATTTGCCAGCGTTTCAGTGAATACCAGTCCATTTGGGATGTGGATAATCCTGCCTGTACTATGATCAGCGTCCACCCAGTTTCCAATCTCCATTACTGTGAACTGAAACATACGTAGATCGATAACATCGCCGATGTTCTTACCGATCTCGATACGATCTCCCGGAGTAAATGGTTTCTGCATGACTATAAAGATCCAGCCGGCAACATTTGTCACCGGGTCCTTCAGGGCGATAGCCAGACCTGCTGATAACAGCCCAAGGAAGGTGGGCAATGATTCGAAACCTTTGACCCACACATGACCTACCAGAATGATGCCGAGAGCGATCGTTATGTATGCCAGGGTTTTTCGCCAGATATAGCGGGTTCGCACGTCTTCGGTTTGCCGCCACACCATTCTCATGACCAGCCTGCAGAGAAGCCACAGAATCAGAATGATAACCACCGATGTCAGCAGTTCTGCCTGCAATCCGGGGCTCAAACCCGTTGTTCTTTCTATCACGTCGATCAATTCATTCATTCTCCAACTCCGCTACTTACATGATGGATCCGGGACTGTGATTGTATAATAATAGTCCCCTGTATAAAAATATTGCGGAGTTTTAGATTCAGATGAACCCCTTTACACCGAAAACGTTATATAAGGTGGATTTTTTACATAATAACCACAAAACAGAGGAGAAATTAGAAAAATGGTACAAGTACAGGATGGTGACACCGTTATGGTTCACTACACAGGCAAATTGAATGATGGTACGGTATTCGATACCACGACCAACCGCGATCCCCTACAATTTAGGATAGGTGAGGGTCAGATAATCCCTCGGTTTGAGCAAGCCGTGATCGGGATGGAGCTGGGCGACTCGAAGATCATCGAAATTTCGACGGATGACGCGTACGGACCGCATTATGATGAATTGGTACTGGCGGTGGATCGAAATGTCTTTTCAAAGGACGCGCAGCCGGAAGTAGGGGTGCAGTTCGAGGTTCGTCGACCAGATAGTCAACCGATCGTAGCCACGGTGACTGATGTCACTGAATCGGGTGCGACACTGGATGCAAACCATCCCTTGGCTGGGGAAGACCTGATCTTTGAGATCCAGCTCATGGAGATCGTTTAACCTCGCGTGTGCGCGAACAATGAAGAAGATGAGTGGCGTCAATGCTTCTGGAATATCAGATAACACGAGCTTCGCGCTTCACAAAACTCAGGAATGAGAACTAAAACACAGAACACTCCACGTACATTACGACCGCATAAAGCAAAGGAGTGGGAAGACCCGTGGAATAGGTTGGTGATAGATCTGGATGCGATCCAATCCAATTATCATTATCTGCGATCACAACTGCCAGAAGAATGTGTCTTCTACACTGTCCTGAAATCCGATGCTTACGGGCACGGCATCAATGAGGTTTCAAACGCGCTCATTGAAGCAGGCTGCCAGCATTTTGCAGTTGGTAATCTGCTGGAGGCGATTCAAATTCGCAAACAGGGAAATGTATAGTCCCGAAACCTTTGACTTTATATACCCATCATCTCCACATGGGGCGACGAAATAAAGTCATAAAGTATCCACTCCAAAAAGGAGGGTAAGAGGTGTGCGGGCTTCAATTTACCTAAATCTTGTGTTATGATCTGCTTTGATTTCTAAAGATTGTCTGTTATCGATTTAGTAGCATTTTATTATACTTTTAAGATTTAAATTAACACTTATTACATGATTTAAAACATCATTTGCATAAATTAATAACAACAAGTTGTTGATTTGTACGTGATACCCCCATTTACCCTCTAATTTGGAGGGGATACGAATATTTGTATCCTAAACGGGTGGAAACTGTATTGTATTGTGTGATGGAAATGCTGATGTTGGTCTGGAGTTCTGTGGAATTCTTATCAAGTCTCGTTTCTGTGCAATCCAAAACTTTAGGTAGGAACCGTCTGTACATTATATACTGATGGTTTCCGACTCTACCAGTGAAACTGTGGCTCAACGGATAGACGCCCTACTACGGTGCATCGGGGATGATCTGCAGAGCCACCATACGGTATTCCGGGAAGAACTGAAAAAGACGGCACCTGGGGCAGATCTCGTGGATGTGACACTCTGGGCGGAAGAAGGCAGCGGAAAAGTCTCATGCGAGATTATAACCGTGCCCAACCAGATCCTGGAACCTGGGACGGATCGTTATGTCAAACTACTCGAGTATATCGCGGTCTGTCTGAATATAAGGGGGGAGACGCTTGGAATAAGGCAGGTAGGGATAGAGACCAGCCCCGAACTTGCTACCGATCGACTCATAAGCGACGTGAAAGAGTACTTTGAGCGCGAGTTTTTCATAACACTCCTCGATGCAAACTTTGGTAAGCCGATACAGTGGAGGAAAGGGGGAATCGAGCAGGGAGAGATAAGGATCGGTCAGGCCAGGTCAGGACGGTACGATTCCGGAAGGTCGGTCGGGATGGTGGTCACAGGAACAGACATCAAGACGGTCGCTCTTGCGAGCGGAAACGTAGTCTACAGAAACGAGATTGCTATCGAGGAAGGAAGGCCGATTGAAGAGGTGCTTGAAGAGTGTCTCACAAAGGCTGCTGCCGAGGTTGGTATCAGCAAAGATGAAGATGTCTATATCGGCGTTCCAGGGCCAGTGGATCCTTATGGAAATATAGTAAGAATAGCGAAGATGAAAGGCGTAACCCAGGAGTCGCTTGAAGATTTGCAGCAGAAGTTCCCCTCTATCAAGTTCATCAACGATGCCAATGTGGAGGCGGTCTACCACAGGATTGTCTGGGCAGACGATATCGCAACCGACCAGCCGACAGTGGCGCTTGTCTTGCGAAAGGGAATTGGGTTTGCGATTCTTGTGGACGGCTACCTCCTGTCCTGGGTGGGGGCACCGATGGAGACTCACTTTAGGGTGAACTTCTCAGAGGATGCTACAATCTGTAATTGCGGCATGAAAGGATGCCTTGAACTCCCTTCCAGGTGGGTGGTTGACAGGTTCATGCATCTAACATCAGAGAGGGGTGTAAAACTTCCGCCTAATTTTGCAGAGAAGGTAGAGTGTGCAGGCGAGAAGTGTGACCTGCTGGCAGTAGACGTCGGAACATTCTTAAGACGCGACAGGGAGCTACAGAAGGTTGCATCGGACGTATTTATGGAGTACGGAGAGAATCTCTCGGTTCTATTCGGGGAGCTGGCGCGGCTGATGGATGTCACCGGGTTCTGGGTGGCGCTAAGCGGTGGCATGGTCCAGCAGAAGGAGGAGAGGCAGATGATCATTCAGGGAATTGCGAAGGGGATCGACGATAAATTCCCCGGGCTTAAGATAGAGATACTCGGCGGGATCGAAGAGGCAAGGGGCAGGGCTGGAAATGAAGATAAAGAAGAGATAATCCGGTACGAGCGGATTTCAGGGAAGTGGCAGGGTGCAGCAGGTGCGGCTCTCTGTGCGCTACAGGAGAAGCAGATGAAGATGCGGATCGAGCTTGACACGAAATTGATGATAGATGAGGCAGAAGGGGCTGCGATCACCGCAATATCCGAAATACTCCGTACAGGGCGAAAACTATCCACGCATACGATCATCGGTGTTGCCGGACCATCGGGCGGCGGGAAGACGTACTTTGCCGAACTCGTGAAGAACGGGATCGAGGAACTCGAGGGAAATGGTTCGGACCGGGCGACCGCAGAGATTATAGCGATGGACGATTACCTGATACCGAAAGAAAAGCGGGAAAGGGGAGGAATCCGGGCGAAATACTCTCTTGCCAGGCTGTGGGGTGATATAGTGGCTGTTAATAAAGGAGATACTGTCAGTCATCCTGTATTTGATCAGGTCTCCCGCGTAAGATACAGCAAATTAGGGAGATTTCTGGACGAGAAATCTACAGTGTTCGGCAGCCGGTTGTCTGAAAGTCATACCGAACTTTTTCGCAATATTAACCGGATGACTGAATGGTCCGGAGAGGCGGAGATGAAGTTAAATCCGGATAAAGACCTTGTTATCCTCATCGACGGAATCCTATCATTAGATAATCGTACGGTCGATAAACTGTACTACGATTACCGCATATTCGTACATGCGTCATGGATATGGAGGCTCTGCGCTGCAGTTTACAGAGCATGGCAGGAGAAGTGGTACCAGGGCGCAAATACTGCAGATATCATCGAAAAATTCGTGTTCAAGCGTCCTGAAGAAGAGGCAATCATAAACGTCACATATCTGGATGCGGATATGATGGTTGAGAACGATTATTACGAGCTGAAAGTGGATTCTGATCTGAAAAACATTCTGGGCGACGTATACCCGCTCCTTGACCTGAATTTGTGTGCCCAGTATTATATTATCTATGCGATCATGGGGGATAACGGATACGACGCGAAAACGATCTTTAACGAGCGACTTTATGACATAAACGAGTTAATAAGGACGAGCCGGATAGAGGATATGTATGAAGAGGGCGCGGGTAGGCGGCTGGAAGAGAATATCTGCAGGATGGTGGAATTGGGGTGAGCATCCCGATGCAGAGTCTTTTTATTATTTTCTGGTAACGTCTTATTGTATTACGCAATCACAACTTCCAGAATGGAGCACTATCGATCTGAAAAGTCGTTTACACCGATAATCTGTGTCCATCTGCGTTAATCTGTGGCTGATACTACTTTAGCCATAGATCAACACCGATTCCACCGATTACACCCATCTAATTATATTTGTATTTGCCGGGTTGCCATCATATTTTCAACCGACCAGAACAGATTAAAAAGTCTCGAAGCAGAACCTACCGGTATTGGTTATCATGTAAGTTCCTTCCAGATGTACACAAATCGCTGGATCGCTGTTAAATTGCTCGCTATTGCTATCAACACGATAGACCACCCGAGAAATGAAAATCCATAGATCATATTGGGATACAGGAAGTAAAGGATGCTTGCAAGCATTACAATTACAAGACGGTCAGCCCGCCCGAGTATTCCTCCGTAATACCTGCCAACCCCGACTGCCTGCGCCTGCACGCCGAGATAACTGGTAATAAGCGTGCCAACGACCGCAGCAACTCCGATCTGCCAGTCCACATACGCTCCGAAGAATATCCCGCAGATGATGAAGACATCGGCATACCGGTCGATCACATGATCCAGAAAATCGCCACGCTTGCCAGCGGTTCCTGAACTTCTCGCAAGTTCCCCGTCCATCGCATCCGCGATCCCGTTTAAGAGTACCATCGCACCGGCAGCAAGCACAAGCGATGTGCTGTAACCCGGCACCGCATACAGTATTCCTGCGCAGATGGCAAAGATAAGAGAGATAACCGACAGGGCATCAGGCGTTATCGCCGTGCGGGACATGACCCCAACAAGTGGCTTCAATATGCTTTTTGCGTGAGGGCGCAGGGAATCAAGCGACATCGTAATCTTACAGGATCTTGATGCTTGGATCTTTCAGGTCATTTAGCATGGCGAGATTGAGCAGCATCGGTGTTAATGACTCGATCGTCCTTGCTGCTGCAAGCGGACCGGCATCCAGCGGACGCAGGCACTCGTTTTCATCGGTGAGTTCGATCACGACATCTTTTGAATGGCGATCGTCGCCGCAGATCATCACATCGCACTTGAATGTGGGATCGAGACGGCACAGCCGACCGGATGCGATTGTGTGGTATGCCGCAACCACACAGATACCTTCTGGCAGCATCTCCAAAATCTCTTCTGCCGCACTCCCTTGCGTTGGGGGGCTGTACTCGAAATATTCGGATTTCGTCATTGGAACGACCGGAGATATAATGATCTGGCGATCGAGCACAGGGCGCACGGTATCGATCACTCCTGCGACGTGTTTGTGAGGTACTGTGAGTATGATCACGTCCGCGCCCTCGGATGCGGTCTGGTTATCAAATCCTAAAATGTCGCCTTTCGTTCCAATACCTGCAAGCGTATCTCTGTAACTTTCGGCTGCCGCCTCTGCCCTGTCCGATTTACGCGAGCCGATGCGGATGTGGTGGTTTTCTGCCCAGTTAAGCGCAAACCCCTCACCGATGTCACCGGTCCCGCCAAGAATCGCTATATTCATATAACCGCGATGGTGTACGTATCACATTAAGTTTTGGATGGGGGTATGAGATATGGGGGTAGATACAGTCCCATACAGTCCCGAAATAATTTTACCTGCTCAACAAAACTTGCTCCCCGGTAGCCACATCACACTTTTTAACTCTGACCGCATCCCCTATATCATGAACATTGATGAAATAACATTCTATGACCAGATGTTAAACTACCAAAAAGTCCTCTTTCTCGGTCATCGCAATGCCGACCCGGATGCGGTATCGAGTGCGTTCGCGCTTGCCGAGTCTTTCGGCGGCACGGTGGGTGTTGCGGATTACTGTGGTAGGGTGGCTTCCATGCTGGTCGATCAACTGGAGATCGAGGTCGTGTATGCACCAAATCCGTCCGACTACGATTTTACAGTGGTTGTGGATACATCGACCCAGTCGCAATTAAACGATCTGGTACTCGGTGATTACTGCGTGATCGACCACCATTCAGTCTCCCAGTTGATCGATGGTGCAAGTTTCTATCTGCACAGGCTTGTCGGCTCGACTGCGGAGATCGTCGTCAACATCCTGAAATGCATGAACGCTCCGATCAGGGAACGAACAGCGCTTGCGCTCATGACTGGCATCATTACGGATACAGGACATTTCAAACATGCCACAACAGGTTCGTTTCGAGCGATTGCCGACCTCATCGAATTAGGTGGGGTCAGTTACAGCGAGGCTCTCGATCTGCTCGCGAGCACGCCACAGGACATTTCGATGCGCACCATTGTACTCGAATCAGCAAATCGCGCCAATATCCTGAAGGTCGATGACTGGATATTCGCGATCTCGGAGTCGGATTCGTTCGGGGCTGCCGTTGCCACTGCGCTTACAAACATCGGTGCGGATATCTCATTCGTGGGAACTATGGGGGACAAGATAACGAAGGTGAGCGGACGCGCAAAGCGGGATGCGATCAGATGCGGCATCAATCTTGGGGAGATAATGCGTGACATCAGTCTCGAGTATAACGGCTCTGGCGGTGGACATGCTGGCGCTGCCGGGATGGAAGTGGTCGCGACTTCCGAAGCAGTGCTCAGCCGATGTGTCGAGGAGTCAAACAGCATTCTTAAAGGGGTGAGCCGGAATTAGTCGCATCGGCGTAGCTATCTCTTGGCGCTGCTTTTATGTCAACAGCTTTGCTTCGCTTGCGCTCACAGTCACGAATCTGGTAATTGATGGAACGAATATGCTCGATAATGTGTGGCAAACAGATAACCCCCAATCTGTGTAATCTGTGTAATCTGTGTAAATCAGTGGCTGGTAAGGATTTTTAGCCACTGCTTAACACTGGTCTCACTAATTTAAGGCAACATTTGCGTAAATTTATGAAAACTGCATCTACGACAACTATCATAAATCACCGATTTTTTTTAGATGTTGCTTTGGTTATCACTTAATTTGAAGCGGATACAAACCGCCATACTTTCTTCATGCCTTCGCTTTTTTCCGGATTCCAAACTTGAGCGCATCTCTCGGACATGCATCGATACATACACCACAAGCGAAGCAGTCGGGTCGCAACGTGTCACCATCCACAATAGCTTTGACAGACGGGCATGGCGACTTTAAAATACATTTCTTGCAGTCATTGCATTTCTCCTTATCAATACGTACGCGGAAGATGCTTACATACTCAATCATCCACGTCAGGAGACCGATCGGGCATACAAGATAGCAGAACGGGCGGTATACAAACACTGATGCGATCAGCACCGCGCCAACCAGAACTGCCAGCACTGCTTCGAACTGCCAGCTAAAGAGCTCGAACGGATTTAAGATGTTCTGGTAGGTGTAAAGATCATAACCTGTTGTCAGAATCATGATCAAACTGATAACAAAGAGCGAAATCCGGATGCTGTTTGATATCTTAAACGGCAACTTTATCTTCTTCCCGGTTGGTGCCGGAATTCTGTTTACAATCTCTTGTAATGCCCCAAACGGGCAGACCCACCCACAGAACAGTTTCGCTCCGATGACAGACAAGCCGCCGATAAAGGCGAGCATCGTTGCTTTCCTAAGCGTGATCGCACCGCCAGTTGCGAGAGCCGTTACCGCGTCCACCACTGCGCGCAGCGGGCTTGGCTGGTGCATGATCACCAGCACCCCGAAGAGCACAAAGACGGCGCACATCAGGAGTGTCCGGATGTTCCGATTGATTTTGATGGTTTTTAGAAGTATTAGTCCCGAAAGTGCAGCAATCCCTCCGAGAATTAATTTTATCGATGATAGCCCTGCCAGAATGGATGAAACGTCAGTGTTTCTACCACTACCCATTCCACCCCCACCACCTTCTGCCATAACTGGCACGCAGATTAGCACCATGGATAAAGCGATGCAGAAGACTGATAGGTAGACCATGTTTCGTTTCATATTCCGCTCCTATTATATCATCATGATTCAGTGTTTAAAAAGATTTTTTACCTCAAAAAAATAAAAAGAGTGCGTGGATATTTCACGCACACAGAACAGAGTTATCGATTACGCGCTTTACCATGTCCGCCATTACCGCGACCGCTTCCATCTCGCAGTGGCTTATAATCGTCGTCCTGTCCGTTCGGGATGCCATCGCCATCAGAGTCCTTGCCGTTGATGCCGGTGTTGTCACAGACACCATCACCGTCATTATCTATAAAGTTCCTGCCGCCGCATCCGCATCCACGTCCGCAGTCGCCGAGATTGTCACAGACACCATCACCATCACCGTCCACGAATCCTGTACAGTTGCCGATATTGTCGCACATTCCATCGCCGTTGTTGTCCACGTATCTGTCGCCGCCAGCGCCGCCACCCTGACCGTACTGAGCAGCAGCAACCCCTATGGAGAGCGCGACCAGTGCAACGATCAGGATTCCAGTCATTGTTCTTATCTTCATTTTGTTTTCACCTTGTTCGAGTTTAGCCCATTTGGGCAATATCCAATCAGTGGTTGTGCATATATATAATTATTCCAGAATTATATCCAAATCTCGCCAGAATCATACCCAAATTCAGCCCAAAATGGGATGCAGATCTTAATTCTAACGCAAGCATCGACGGCAGAGCAGTTACCGCAGGGGGTTTAAAACAGTCTCGAAACTCTGCGTCCACAGCGTTCGGTTTTTGGCACTGTTTCGCAGACCGCAGTGATAAATCACTCGATTTTCAGACAGTGCCTCCCAGAATTGCACCTAAATTCATTCCGAACTGAGATACAGTAGCACCAAAAGCGCCATAAATTGGAGTATGTCCGGTATCACGGTGAGCGGTCCGATTGTACACAACCGATGCGTGCACGTAATGGAGTGCATGCATGGAGTCGATGTGACTGCCTGCAAGAGCAGGAGGAACGCAAATATCATCAAGCCCAGCGTGAACTTCGATTTGATCCGGTAGTAACTCCGGATATACATAGCCAACAATAAAACCAGCAGCACCACGTTTGCTGCGGTGATCACCGTCTTAACATATAGTATGAAAACCGGATCGTACATAGATAGTTGCATGTTTATAGTCTCCTCACTTGAATTTATTCCCAATTTTCTCCCAGATCTCCTCAAATAGCGAGTAATTCTCCTCCATCACAGGAGATAAAAAATACATCGCGCCATAGCCGTTTCCTGTGGATGTGACCACGCTGTTCTTGGAAAGAACCTTCAGATGATACCTTATCGTCTTATAGTCCAGTTCCAGCACTTCTGACAACTGGTTGGCATTGTATGGGCGGTCACGCAGCGCATTGATCATTCTGGCGCGGTTAACTCCGCCTTTCGTGCCCGCGATCAGCCACCAGAGTACGCGCTCCATAGCATAGAGTTGGCAGGCATGTTTTATATTACAACCGATCAGAACTTTGAACAAGTCGCATAGCCGTAATAATAATCCCGAATGGCCATGGTGATCCGGATGAAAGAACTAAGCACACTCATACCAGAACTGCGGAAGATCTCGCTTGATAGCGGAGCAAACGATCTGCGGCTGATCGCAACCGATACTATAAAAACAGCGGAATGGGTGCGGCTCAAATGTAAATACGGATGCAAGGCGTATGGCAAGCACATCTCATGCCCGCCATACTCGCCAACGCCAGAGGAGACCGAAAAAGTACTTCTGGACTACAAAGATGCCGTGCTCGTCGAGTTTGTAGGCCTTCCTAAGGAGACAACAGTCGATCCGAG
>JAYEGI010000202.1:0-10290 GCA_034659035.1 Methanobacteriota archaeon | reverse complement strand
CCGAATCTGCGGTCGCAGTAGGTGGCAGCGAAACCGGGTTTGTCCGGGATGACCTCGCCAGCGTATTCGTCGATTAAGATGAAGTCGTTTCCGTTTCCGTGTAGTTTGGTGAATCTGATCATGGTAATCACACATCCATTGGAATTGTAGTACATCCATGGTAGGGTTGCCGAGTGGCGGGGCGGGTGTAGGGGGTAGCAGGGAAAGGTTTGTTGCGGGCGTTAATAGACACTACCGACATTTTAATCACCGTATACTGCAAAAAACTTTGTTCCATCGAAATGTATTACGTGATCCGGATTGTTTTCTATCCATACTTCGGTCTCCCACGCAATGTTAGCAATATGCCGCTTAAACTCGTGAAAATCCGGAAATGCACTGATATATATCCTTTTGACTTTGCAGCATTCTAATACCGCTTCCAATTCTATCTGACGTTTGGGCGATAACGGGCCGTGTGTCGTAACGGCTTCTATCAAAAAAAGATGCTTTCTTTGCGAGTCATATAGAACGACATCAGGCAATTGATCATGTTTCGTTATTGGGATTTTTAACTCTTTTAATAAATCCTCGTTAACGTATAATAGCTTTTTAGCGGTATCGCCCACGTAGGCTACATCGGCTTCCGGGCAAAATCTTACTCTGAACTCTTTAATAATATTTGCTTGAAGTTTATTATGTTTTCCCGGTGAAAAATCGACGTGCGTACCGTCTGGTAAATCTAGGGGTATGACATATCTTGCCTTTCGTTTCTCGTATTTTTCAATCAGTTTACCTTTATTCGTCACAAACTGTCGTAACGCAGATTTCCAATTAGGGGTGTCGTAGTTCCGTATAACCTCTATAGCATCATCCGATAGTGCGTATACTGTGTTAGGACTGTTTGTTGGTCTGACTGGGTCATCGGGATTTCTTACAACGACTCCGGCTTGCTCGAATTGGTGAAGTGTCTGACGTCTTATCGTTTCTCGTGTATTTTCGGCATATCGCTTCCCATAATAGTCCTGAATAAAAATTAGAATGTCATGAATTCTTATGGCTCGTTTTCTTGACTTTGACCAATGCGCATCTTCTTTCAGATCTAACAAAGCCAGTAGCGTCAAAGCCGATCGCTCATTCTGCTGAGCTTTCGGGAGCCCCATAGCCTGCAAGATAGTACTAGCTTCGTCGATTTTACCCATCACTCAGCCCCACCATTATTCAGGTTCTCTACTATCTCCGCATCGATCCCTATTACCGCAGCAACGATATTATCCAGATCAGATCCATTTTGATATGTTTTAGACTCATAAACCAGTTTTCCGATCTTTCTAACACCCTCTATCGTTGGAAATGGCAAACTTCGGATATCGGTGGCATTCACCTGTGTATTCCCGTTTAACGATCTGAAGAAATTATCGACGATGGTTGTATTCAATATTGCAGCGATACCATACGTTTCGTGGACTGATAGGTTACCACGTGATTTATGAATATAATTTACATGGTTTTCAATACCTACAGTTTTATAAGGGAATTTTGCCTCCAATAGTACAGATGCATGCAATCTACGCTTCTGCTCTTTCGAACTGAAACGTTTGAGGAGTACATAATTATTAACCGGCAGCAGAAGCGGTGTTGTTTTACTACATACCTGAATTGCAGATTCCTTTTTATTTCTCTTCAGGTGCCATGCAATCTCCATGTCCTGCATATTATGCATCCACAACAAGGGAACTGAATTCGGGGTTTCTGTTAATTCGGGTAATAAATATTGCCTGGCGCGAAAAGGAACTACCGGTCCGGTAGATATCCCAAATCCCATATCTTTCAAAGTATTAGGTAATTTATCGATAGCATGTAGAACATTAACATCGAGGCGCGAAGTTGGTATCCTTATAAACGATTCTCCGTTTTTGTTGCATATTATGTCCGAACGCGGAACTTCAAGTCTTTTCAATTCGGTGAAATCTTTGTTTTTGCTTGTGCTTATAATCAGTTTTTCGTATCCGCTTTTTCTGATACTATTGCTTGCTTTCATAATTACATTTTCCTGAAGAATCTTATCTTTATCAAAAATTTCCGTTCTGGACTCAAAGATGTGGATATCTGTTATCTGAACATTATCAAGGAGCCACTTTCTAAATTTTTTATAGTATAACCCGGAACAAAAACTTCTTGGAGTTATGAATACGACCTCTCCATCAGGTTTAGCCATACTTGCAGACAACGCCATAAAAAGAATATATATATTTGGTTGACCTGAAATTACCTCCGCCATTGTAACAGATTGTGGCGAGTCCTTGTTTAGCTTGTAATATGGTGGATTAGAGATTATAAAATCATATAGAACACGATTCTCAGTATTCCACAGCAATCCGGATTTTTTAAAATACATCACATTGTACAAAATAAAGTCTTGATTATAAATATTATATTCAACTGCATGTCCATTTCTTTCCAATTCTATTTTGCATGATTCCAAAACTATTTCCAAAAACGGCAAAACGTTGGAATCATTCTCATATACATCTATAATCAGATTCACTTTTTTACTACTATTTAGTACTCGTTCACAGAAAGCAGCAGTTAGAACACCAGTGCCAGCCCCGGGATCCAAAATACGGATTGTGTCCTGCCGTATTTCAAACAGATTTGCCATAAATGTGCTCACCCCCCCTGGAGTGAAAACTTGCCCTTTCATTTTCCTCACTCCAGCATCATGGGTTGTAGCGTACAGTTCGGACAACCTATTACTATACTCTAAAAGCCCTTCTTGTTCGGATATTTTTGGAATTTTCATAAGCAACTATATCCACAACATATCTAAACTCTTTACCTCTGGATATATGGATTTGTTCAGATAACTTAACAATTGTCGTCGAATGCCAACTCGCCAGAGCTATCATAAAACCCTAATCCTGCGCCGATATCGATATATCCCGGCATGTCTGACATGCTGATGACTATCACGTAAAATCAGGAGTTTCTCTTACTCTTCTTCGAGTTTTCAGGCTTGTATAACACCGGCTCCCGATCTTTGAACCGTTTAGGGTAGCATTCTTCGATGAACTCTCCGAGAGGTCCTTTCCACGGTTCGGACTTGTTCGGGGCCATGCTTCCGAACTTTTTGGGGCGCATCCCGAGTTCCTTAGCCATAGCGATCTGACGGGCATTCAGCCGGTGTTTCTTCTTAACATACGCCCATGGGTTTTCCGACATCTTTTTGTGTAGTTTTTTTCGTCATTTTAACCGGCCCATACCTCATTTCCCATCTGATGTGAGTGCAGATGCGGCTGCGAGCGGCTGTGGATCCGATCACGATACCACACCCCCGCCCACAACCCTGCTCTCTCCATCGATCTTCTCCACCCTGATCACATTCTCGTACTTCTCGTTGAATGTATCGTCGTGCGATATGACAAAAATCTGTTTGAATCCGGATATGTTCAGTATCTGCTCCGAAAGTTTCTCTCTGCGTGTTTCGTCCATATTCTGGGTCGGTTCATCGAGAAATACAGCGTCGCACCCTGAGAGTATCTTCAGGAGTGCAAAACGCACTGCAAGCGAGGCACCCATCTGCTCTCCGCCACTTAACTGGTTAAACTCCTTCTCTTCTCCGTGCTCTGTTACGATGATCGCATAATCATGCGTCCATCTGAGTTCCTGCGTATAATCGTTGATGATCTCACAGTAGGTCCGGTTAGCTTCTTCTCCTATGTTTTTAATAAGCTTTCCTGCGATCAACTGGGCAGAATCCTTGAGCGTAGACCTTATGAACTCGATGTATCTGAGAAACTCATTTTTCGATTTGCACGCCCCTCGCAGCTTATCCTTTTCTGCGATCAGCGACTCCATAATTTCCAGATCCTTCGTTATACTCTTAAGATTACCTGATATCTCTCCATGCTTTGCCTTCTTGCTCCCAAGCTCGATCTTTCCAGCCTCGTGCTTCGTCTTTACGAGTTCATACACGCCATCATCGAACGTGGACATCTGTTCAGCCAGAGCCTTGTGCAGGCGGTCACTATCCTTAGACTTCTCCGAGATCTCGCTGTTCACTCCGTCGAATCTGCCCCGGTGCAGTGCCACCTTTCCAGCGTTCTTCTCATTCCGGAGGTATTTCAGGTAATGCGGCTTGCAATCGCTCATCGTCTGTCTGATCTCCGCCTCCCTCGAGTCGAGATCCGAAAATTCGGATAATCCGAGCTTTAAATCAAACAATACAGAGTTCCCCCGCTCCAGATCTCCCTCTTCTGTTTTTATCCGGCTCAGTTCCAGTTTTGCTGCACCCATCATCGCATCTATCTTCGACGCTTGCCGATCAGGATCGTTCAGTCCATGTACTTGCTTTTCCAGCAGCCCCATAGTTGTCTCAATCTTAACAGAAAGTGGGGCATCCTCGAGAGTATCTGTCAGGTACGACGAGTACTTTTGGGAGAATATCGAGTCATGCCCCCCCATCTTCGCATCGCGTTCTTGCAACCCGGCTTTCACATCCAATAGGAGGGATATCTGCCCTGTTATCCGGGAGATCTCGAAACTGTTCTTGGTCAGTCGTTTCTCCGGATCGTTCAGTCCTTTTACCCGCTCTTCCATCATCTCCAGCGTATTCCCAATCTTAACAGAAAGTGGGGCATCCTCGAGGATATCTGTCAGGTACGACGAGTACTTTTGGGAGAATATCGAGTCATGCCCCCTCATCTTCGCATCGCGTTCTTGCAACCCGGCTTTCACATCCGATAGGAGGGATATCTGCCCTGTTATCCGGGAGATCTCGGAACTGTTCTTATTCATCCGTTTTTCCGGATCGCTCAGTCCTTTTAACTCATTTTCGATTCCAGCAAGCTCATTCTTCAGTCGGTTCAGCTCTTCCTGACTAACATTCAGTTTTTCCTCGAAATAATCTGAAAAACTTGTTACTGCTGCGCATTTGACCCTTTCCAGAATCGGGCACTGATTTGTAGACCCAGTCTCCTTCTTGTTCTTTCTGATGTTCTTTATCCGCTCCTGTATCCCCGATTTTTTGACGGCAATCATCTGTTTCTGGCGTTCAAGCTCCTCTGCCCCCTTAACAAGCGGTTCAATCTCGTCTCGCTCCTTTTCAAGTCTCTGGATGTCATTTGACAGAGTTTCAAATAGCACCGTCTTCTCCTTGAGATCACTGATATCTGACTGGAGAAACTCGACTTCTCGCATCTTCTCTTCTACGCTATTTATCTCTCTTTCAAGCTCCTTCTGCTCCTTTACGAGTGGTTCAATCTCATCTCGCTCCTTTTCAAGTCTCTGGATGTTATTAGACAGAGTTTCAAATAGCACCGTCTTCTCCTTGAGATCACTGATATCTGACTGGAGAGACTCGACCTCTCGCATCTTCTCTTCTACGCTCTTTATCTCTCTTTCAAGCTCCTTCTGCTCCTTTACGAGTGGTTCAATCTCGCATAAATTCTTTCTGTGATTTTCCAGTTCTTCTGAGACTGTCTTCTTTTTTCCTAGTTCCGATTCCATCTGCTTTATCTTACCCTCCTGCTTTAACCTCTGCTCATTGAGACTGTCTCTTTTCCTTTTCTCCCCCTCCAGACCTTCCAATTTATTCTGAGACTTAAGATACTCTTCTTTCAACTCCTTCGTCTCCTCAAGTACCTTCTCCGCAGCAATCGCTTCTTCAAGCTGTTTTTTCGCAGTGATCAGGTGTTTCCCCAAATCTTTGACGTCCCTTTCCAGTTTTTCAATCTCGATTCTTGTGGAATCGATCGATTCCTTCTTTTTGCCGAGATCGTCTTTTTTAAGTCCGAGTTGCGCAAGATGTTTTGTGAGTTCATTAATCTCCCCCTGTATCTTCGAAACCCGGTCCATTTCACTCCCAAACCGCGCCTTCAACTCGCCATAGTTTGCTGTACTACCTTTAAGTTCATGATGTCTCTTATCAAGTCCATCAATCTCGTTTTTGACGATCTTTGCGACATCGCTTAAGTTATCAAACGCGGTCCGGTACTCGTCCACTTTTAGAATGCGATTGAACTCTTTTTTTCGGGGGGCTGCTGTCAAACGAAATGCCGATGTGAACGTTCCCTGCGGGACTCCTACGGTGTTTTGGAATATGGGGGCTAGCTCCTGCGGACGTATCTTGCCATCAAAAAGATTTTCTGCGATCCAGTCCAAAACATCATCCGTTCCAACTGCCAGTTGCCCGATCTGGGAGATAACCCGGTACTCGCCAATGATTGGTTTCACGATCACGTATTCCAGACCATCGGATGCGACTACGTTGACTCTTACTTCCCCTGACTTTGCACCTTTTCGCAAAAAATACCTTTTCACGTTCTGTTTTACAGGACTGTAGTTGAACAGCGCAAATCCAACGCTTTCAAGAATCGTTGTCTTTCCAGCGCCGTTTTCACCGCTTATGCCGTTTATGCCACGTTCGAATGGTATGATTGCATGTTTGTATGATTTTATATTCTTAAGTTCAATAGAATTAATCCACATCCGCACACCCCCGCTCAAATGGTATGTCTGCCTGTCCATTGTGCTTGTGTTTAACCGCATTATACGAGTCTTGCAGGCGGTAAAAGATGCTCTGTGAATCCACCCCTGTTATGGCGAGCTGTTTTGCCTCGATGATCGTATCCACGACATCGTTCGTATGGCTGCGGTACTGCGAACCTTTGACCACCTCTTCGATTACAGATCGCTCAATAATATCTCGTCTGGTCGGTCCGTCAGTGGAATAGCTGAGCGGTTCTTTTGTATCGGTAATCTTTACATTCGTCCATAATGGATCAATAATGCTTGAAACAATCTCTCTTACCTTTTCGATGGATATATCAGTCCTTGGAAACAGAAGTTCGCCGTGTATCGAGATCTCGACAAGCGGCTTTGCATCTCTTCGAGGAATGCCATCGACAGCCGATCGAATGCTACCATATAGATCGGAGATGGATTGCGTTCCAGAAGCATCGATTCCGAATCGCTCGACCGGACGCGGTGCAGCCTTCTGAAACGATGCCGTACCATCTACAACATGATAGAATCCTTTTGGCTTATTGTGTTCAGACATCGATACCATTTCGCAGCTTCCCCCATTAAATATCCAGCCATCATACTCGTATTTTATGTGATAATGCCCAAGCGCAAGATAATCCACAGAATCACGCAAAGGAACCAGTGAATTGTAGGATAGCTCCCCGATCCCTGAGGTGCTGAGAATCCCTTCCATACCAAAGTGCATCATGAGAATAGTATAATCAGGCTTGCCAGCTATTTCGTTGACCTTTTCGATCTCTCTCGCGATATCCGGTACCGCATTGCGCGTCTGCGACCCGAGATATTTGACCCCGAAGATGCGTACACCGCCCACGTCAACGAAATCGCCCATCAGCTTGACGCCGTACTCCGGCATTGGCTTGAGTTTGATCAGCCTTAATAGCTCCTGTGCGTCGAGAATTTGTAGCCAGCTGTTCACATCTCTCTGGTATGCGAGATCATGATTCCCTTCGATCACATACACCGGAATCTCCCGATCCGCAAGCTTTGTAAGTATTTTAAACGCCTGCAGGTACGTTGGAGCATTAATATTCCTTTTGTGGAAAAGATCTCCGGCAATTAATAGAAATTCCGCATCCGACTGGATCGTATAATCGACAACCCGGTCGAAAGCGCGTGCAAAGTCCTTGAACCGCTCGGGAAGACCGTACTGCACATATCCGAGATGGAAATCGCTCGCATGCACAAAGTTCATGTTCACCTTATCGAATCCGCGGGCACATTAATATGCCGGCACGGTGAAAATATATTTATGGATGTTCCTGCTGTCCTGGGTGTCACAGTGCCGGTGCCGGTACTGGTTCTGATCCTCGCAGTCGCGATCGATCTGGTAGCAGGTGAGATGCCGAATGCCGCCCACCCGGTGGTCTGGCTCGGCACTTTGATCTACCGGATAACCAGGTGGTGTGAGCGGACCGACAAGAGATACCACCAGATATGTGGACTTGTGCTGGTGATGATATGCATATCGTGCGCTGCTGCCACAGGCGTTCTGTTAACCCTTCTGGCAGAGCGGCACAGTCTCATCGGTATAGTCTTGATGGCGTATTTCTTGAAATCGACGTTTTCGATACGGTCGCTTATCAGTTCTTCAAACCTGATCTACAGGGATCTCTCCGCAAACGATATCGAGAGTGCGAGAAAAGATTTGATCGCGCTCGTGAGCAGGGATGCTCAAGGTCTTGACGAGTCAAAAATCGTATCAGCATCGGTTGAATCAACTGCCGAGAATTATGTGGACAGCATCCTCTCGCCGATACTCTATTTTGCAGTCTTTGGACTTCCAGGCGCTCTTGTGTACAAAG
Source organism: Methanobacteriota archaeon (assembly GCA_034659035.1). Classification (GTDB taxonomy): domain Archaea; phylum Halobacteriota; class Methanosarcinia; order Methanosarcinales; family Methanogasteraceae; genus Methanogaster_A. The sequence goes on along the minus strand of JAYEGI010000202.1, from coordinate 1,960 downwards.
CAGTGAACACGCTCGACTCGATGGTTGGTTACAGAAACGAGCGGTTCTCTGCGATCGGTTTCGCATCTGCAAAGTTAGACGACATCGCCAACTGGATTCCGGCAAGGTTGTCTGTTCTCTTCATTCTTCTGCCATCCCTCCGGTTTAGTCCCGGGTCTGCGTTGCGGGTCTGTCTGCGTGACCACGCGCTTCCAGAGTCCCCGAACTCAGGATATCCGATGGCGATGGTTGCAGGCGCTCTCGGTTGCAGGCTTGAGAAACCGGGTCATTACGTTCTCGGGCGCGAATATCCTGATCCCTCATCGCACCACATCTGTCAGGCGAACTGGATTGTCCTGCTCGCCTCATTTCTTTTGGTTGCGGTGGCGGTGGCGGTGGCGGTTGCGGTCATTCTGTATCCATAGGACTGATGTTCACGTCCACAAGTCTTACTTCATTCAGGCTCAACAGGAATCTTTAGGCACTCGGCCCCTTTCGAGCGACTGCTTCAGGATACAATTCGGATTGCACACATTTTTTCGAAAGACACTCCCTAATCCCGCGAGAATCGGAATATTGGATATCGGGCGTGGATCGTTGCTGACATGAATCTGGTTGTGTCTGGCTTGCCATACCCGGATCTGACCAAAAACTTTTAAAAATGGTAACTACTCGGGTACCTAAAACAATCATCAGGGGACTTCACTATGCAGGAACTACTCGGGACGTGGGGGGTACTGTAACCAAACCTGGAAGTTAGCTGCAGAGTGCGCAGAGGGACGTAGATGGGAAATGAACAGTTAAATGTTCTGCGTTCCTCTGCACCCTCCGCGGTTGTATTTCTTGCCAGAAAGTGCAGAATCACAATCGGGCGACCAATCAACATACCTGAGTAGTTACTAAAAATGAAAGATTCACACATATTCAAATAATGGATATGTAGGCAATGCAACTACCTTAAGAAAATAATCCAATAGAATTGATAAAGTATATGTATATATCACATTATTATATTATCGTGAAGATCATGAAGATCATAAATTATTACGAATCCGCAAACGAGGTGTCAACAATGTTTGGTTCCCGGTTTCATCGTCCCGACGGGTGGTCGCGTCTTGCGGTGCGGCTGCCCCAGCAGCAGCAAAAAGTTTATGACCACCCGCGAAAAAAGTTGATTTGATGAATAAGATAATAGCCACGGTTTCCGGAAAGATTCAGAATGTGGGATACCGGGCAAAGGTCATCGGAATTGCAAAAGACTTCGGATTGACTGGATTTGTCCTGAATCTCGATGACGGGCGAGTTCGGATAATCGCGGAAGGTAAAAACGGAGATTTTGGAAAGTTTCTCGATGCGATACGGATTAAAAATACACTTATCGACGTCGCGGATGTTGAAGTTGAACATGCTGACGCCACTGGAGATTTAGCGGACTTCTATAAACTTGTCGGAGAAGGAGAGACTGATGAGCGGCTGGACAAAGCGTCGGACTATCTCAAGGAACTGATTGATGTTACGAGGAGTGGATTCTCGGGGATGCTTGAAAAGCTGAGCGAGACCTCTGCAGAGATCCGCGGATTGCGAGAGGCGCAGGACGTGATGATTGAGAAGCAGGACGTGATGATTGAGAAGCAGGACGTGATGATTGAGAAGCAGGACGTGATGATTGACGAGACCCGAGGTTTGCGAGAAGACATGAAAGGGTATATGGACATGAAATTCGGGAAAATCGAAGGGGAGCTGGATCTGATAAAAGGCGCATTAAAAGAGCGCGGAATACTGTGTTAGGGCTTGATTGACACCACTCCACACCCGCCCGCCGGAACATACCCCGGATTGAACAACCTCAAAAAATGGTAGTGTCCTAATATACGATAGTTTATTATAGTGTGCAATAGAACTATTCTCTTGGTGAACACCATGGCACGACCAAGAGGAAAAATCGATGCTGTTTGTCAGAACCCACAATGCCATTATTATC
>JAYEGI010000201.1:0-2405 GCA_034659035.1 Methanobacteriota archaeon | reverse complement strand
ATCGTTGCAAAAGGAGATGAAAGCAGTCTCGACGAGTTCCTAACTCGTATCAGGGTAGACAAGCATCCGGCATCTCCGATATCTGTTGAAGCTATTGATACTGAATTAAGAGCAGCGACAGGCGAATTCGAGTACTTCGAGATCAGACGGGGCGATTGGACCGAGGAACTCGGAGAGCGTATGGATGTGGCGGGATCGTTGATCTATCGGTCTGTGGAACTTGGAATAGAATCTGTGGGAATCGGGGGAGAGATGCTCGGCAAGCAAGATCAGATGCTTGATAAGCAAGACCTTCATACTCACGTCTTGACAGAGTTTCGGGATCAGACGCATCAGAACTTCGATGCTCTGGATGTGAAATACGGCAAGATATCTGATAATGTGGAAAGAGCCGTCGATTAGATGCGTGACGAGCGGAAGGAATCGCGCACATCGGTGAATAATCTAACAGATGCGATCGTCGAACTTGCAAGATCCATGAAATAAGGGTTGAACCGGGAATCGGGTCGCTGGTAAGTGATCAAAAGCAAGGGCACAGCAATATCATTTTTCAGATACTATGATCTGCTGTACTATATTTAAGCCTCGGGCGAGATTTGAACTCGCGACCTAGTGATTACAAATCACTCGCTCTGCCAGCTGAGCCACCGAGGCGTCGCACATTATGCAGGGATAAACTTGGTGCCATAGTATATGATACCAGCGGCACCATCTTCGCCAAGTTTCCTGAATATCGGCTTCACGCGCATCCCGATTGCGATTGCATCATTGTCGCAGACCACCTGTCCGGTCATGCGCGGACCTTCGTCCAGTTGGATGATCGCAAGTGGGTATGGTGTCTGCATATCGAATTCCTCGGATGCGGTATGGATGATCGTGTAGGTGACTACCTCGCCATGTCCTTTGAACTGGTATTCCTCGATGCTGCCATCCCTGCGGCAGTTAGGGCACATCGTTCTCGGCGGGAAGTAGTATTCGCCGCAGGTATTACACCTTGTTCCGATCAGGTTGTACCTGCTGCTGATATGTCTCCAGAATCTCGGTACACTCATGTGATGTGTACTCTTGTGCAGTAACACTTAAAGATAGTTGCCTGTGCCAGCCAGATAACAATACTTATATATGCCGACACACGTATCCATAATGCGAAGCATAGGAGGCATCCGCATTGAAGATTGTAACAATCAAAACACCTGATCAGGTGATCATTTCCTTACAGCAGCATGATGGCGCGGTGTGCGATTCCTTGGTACGTGTTGGCGATATCGTTTCTGTTGGTCAATTGATCGGCGACGGCGAGTTTCGGATACATTCGAGCGTTTCCGGAGAGGTTACAGCCGTTTCCGAACTGCCGCATCCGACTGGTAAAGATGTTCTCAGTGTGGTAATCAAGACACACGACGGAGAAAAGAGAGAAATTGAACCGGTAGAATTGTCCACAGGAAAAATAAGGCGCATTATAAGGGATTCCGGTATTATAGAACCGAACGGACACCCGACATTGCGCACAAAAGAAGATATCGACACGATCGTCGTCAACGGGACGAATACATGGGATCTGTCATCATACGAAGCGCTCATGCTCGACCATCCTTCCGAGATCGTATATGGATTGAAAGCATTGATGGAAACGGTTGGCGCTAAGAGATCGTTTATCATAATCGAACTGGGATCAGAAGCGCTGCACGTCATGCGAACCGAGACGATACCGGATAACAACATCAAGGTCATCGCGACACCGGGGTACTATCCACCAGGCACCGAAAATACGCTTTCTAAGAAGTTTGCGAAGAAGAAAGTGCCACGCGGTAGCATCCCTGAAGACAGGGGCGTTCTCGTGAGCAGCATCGCTGCTATGAAAGCAATATACGATGCACTTTGTGACGGCGAACCCATGATTAAGAAAGTGGTGACCGTTGCAGGCGCGGTGGGTTCTCCGAGAGATGTTCTCGTGGATATCGGCGCGCCGATTGGTCATGTGATCAAAGAATGTGGTGGATGTAGTGGAACGCCGGTAAAGATCATCGTAAACGGCGCAATATCCGGAACGGCGCAGTACACCGACGAGGTCCCGGTCATCAAGACGACAACAGGAATTCTGGTGCAGACCGAGAGCAATATCGAGCGCGAACCGCCTGCGCCCTGTATCAACTGCGCGTGGTGTGTGGACGAGTGTCCGATCGGGCTGATGCCGCACCTGCTATATGGATATGCTGACAGCGCACAGTTTGACAAGTGTGTAGAATTGTACATCGGTGACTGCGTGGAATGCGGTATGTGTGCGTACGTCTGCCCGTCCAAGCTCCCGATCGTGCAGATAATCAGGTATGGCAAACATGGCGCTGCCGAGATGGAGGCATCCGAATGACATATACAATATCACCATTACCTCATGTGAAGAGCAA
>JAYEGI010000200.1:0-10474 GCA_034659035.1 Methanobacteriota archaeon | reverse complement strand
TTGAAGTTTCATCCACATACAGAATCGGAGCGTTACGGACTCGTTTTAGAATTGTGTCATATTCCAATTGAACCGCATCGGCAGCACGGCGAGTGAGATCCAGTATCGTAGCAGGACTGATGTCCAACCCAATATGCAGTATCAGCGCGTTCCGGATCTTCCTGTGGGGCAGCCTATCCTCATATTTCAGCAGTGCCGCCTGAGCAATCGTGTTGTTACCGAATATGCCTTCTTTTGGACAACCTGGATCGGTTGCAACGACTTCTTTCTGGCAGTGTGGGCAGGTATAATGTGCAATATTGTATTCGGTGACGATAACAGGTTGTGGTTCCGGAATCTCCTCGATAACCTTCGTTTCCACGCTGAACGGATCACCAAGCTCAGTTCCACAGTCAGGACATCGATCTTTCGTGACGTCCACGTGCCTATCCGGCTTTGCCGGAGGTCTCGTCACACCTTTATGTCCTTTCTTCTGCCCCGGCTTCTTCCCACCTCCTTTATTCTGATCCTTCTTGCGCTTGCCGCCACGCTTTAGACTTGGTGGGGTATGTGCATTCTCATACATAGCCAGTTGGCAACGAGCTCCTTTATACGTCCTTTAAGCAACTCAGTCTCACACTTGAACTGGTCAATCGTGTCTGTAAGTTGCTTGATGATCGTGTCCGTATCCATCGTCCTCTTAGGAGACTATTACAGTAATAATATAGAAGTTTTGTGGTCGAGAATGGGTTTTAGATCGATCTGGAAGAACAGTGGGATGGGTGGTTATGCGGGGGAGCTAAACACATACCATTTATGAAATGAAGTTCAGAATAATATCACGCCCCGATCAACTTCAAAAACACCCGCTGAAGATCCATTCGCCCCTCCTCAAATCCCGTTACAGTCCCACCGGAGCGTTTCACAACCTCGGCGATCTCCATACGTGCTCCAACATCAGCCAATAACCGTATCCCGCCATCCAAAACCTCAACCGAATGAACACTTCCGATCTTCTCCAGTGCCAGAGCAACCTCTTTAGCAGCCAAACCAGAAACCTCCAGTAAATACCGAACCCCTTTACTCGCCCTCACTATATCCCTGAGTTCTTCCACCGTACCCACTGCTATCAACCTTCCTTTTGAGATCACACCTATCCTGTCGCATATCTCCTCAACCTCTGTCATCGAATGTGAACTCAAGAAAACGGTAACACCCCGTTCCCTGCTCAAGTTACTGACCAGGTCCCGCATCTCCTGCGCTCCAAGCGGATCTATGCCGCTTGTTGGCTCATCCAGGAACAGGATGCTTGGTTCGTTTATCAGTGCCTGAGCCAGACCGAATCGCTTGAGCATACCTGTCGAGAAGCCACCGATCTTCTGATCGATGGCATGCCCAAGTCCAACGAGCTTGAGCAACTCAACGACCCTCTCCTCTCTACGTTTCTCTTCGATGTCATAGAGTTTGCCGTAGAATCTGAGATTCTGTCTTGCTGTAAGGTTGTCATAATACCCGGCTGGCTCCGGAAGCACACCGGTAATCTCTCTTATCCTGATCACTTCCCGCACGATGTCAAATCCTGCAACCCTGCCCGATCCGGAACTAGGCTCGAGGAGCCCGATCAACATCTTCATGGTGGTGGTCTTGCCGGCACCATTCGGACCGACGAATCCGAAGACTTCGCCAGCACCCACTTGAAGCGTCAGCGAATCCACAGCCAGTATCTCGTTAGTCTTACCAAAGGATTTGGTAAGTTCCTCTGTTTCAATCATCGTTTCCATAACTATCGTCTCCCAAACTTACGAATCATCACTGCAAGAACAAGGATCGCAAGCACGACCAGCCCAATGCCAATGAATCCGCTACCGCTCGATTTCTTGACGTCCACTTTGATGCTCTTCTCCTCGCTCTGGATGTCACTGCTCTTTGCCCGCATAAATATCTCCTTCACCCCGCTTCCGGCATCTGCCCGTGCTGTGATCTCGACTGGTATCGTCCTGGATTCGCCGGGTTCCAGTTCTTCAATCGTCCCAAAGCTCCTGATCTCGGTTCTGATGCCGCTTACATCCTGCACCTCAAGTTGCACGTTTTCCAGTGGTTCATCCCAGTTGTTCCTGATATTCACCCGTAACTCAGTGGAACTTCCCGGATTGAGCGTTACCTCGCTGTAACTCGGATATATGCTGAGTATCTGGCTCTTCTCTATCCCCTCGTTGATCGTAACCTCCAGCTTCTGCGATACGCTCCTGCCGTCATCGAGGAGAGCACCTACGATCACCGGATAGATTCCATCACTCGCATTTGTGGAAGGTCTTACCCTGACCTCCAATTGCTGCTCGCCTCCAGGCGGCATCTCCAGTGTGGTTATTCTTGTGTCTTCGTCCTCAACAGATAGGAATTCCACGTTCCAGTTCTCTGGAATCTCCAGTGCCTTCAGGTTCAGGGATATTCGCTGGTCATATCTACTTCTGAGAGTGACAATGAATTCTGCCGGGGTCTCCGGTCTGATCTCAAGACCGGTGATCGTAGCACGCATCTCTATGTACGTGCTCAGACTCTGAGGAGACTCAATATCAGGATTGATTGTGATGCTGAGATCTTCTGTGATGTATTGATCTCCGGTTTCAGGTGCTGCCCCGATTGTGATTGTATATTCGCCTTTACTCACATTTACTGGCGGGCAGACAACAACATCAATCCCCTTTTCGTCATTATCAGGCATGCAGATCTTTGTGATCCGAAAACCGTCCTCTGATAATAGGTCAACACCCCATTCGGAAGGCTTTGAGATTACGTCGAGTTTGACCACTGTCCTGCTGTCATAATCGTTCTCGATAGTGAGACCAACGGTCACAGGCGTTCCCGGATGAGTCGCCCGCCCGGGAATATCCGCATAGATATCAAGATTCAGAGCGGCATTTCCATCCACATTCACAACGAAGTCCCTGTAAATGAATTCGTAGCTTGTTACGCTCTCGCCATAAGGCTGAAAGCCAGCTTTTATCACATAAGTGCCATCACTTGCATTTTCTGGTATTCTTACCCGTAGCGTCACCTGTTTTTTGCCTGATTCGCCAGCAGGGAAGGTTATCCTGCTTACCTGATCATCATCTGCATAAAAACCAGCCATCCAGCCATTATCTGGCTTCTTGTCGATGAAGAGTGTTACCGAAACGTCGTCTGTCGTGTTGTAGCCTTTTTCAAGGTAAATGGTGAATTCTGCTGTGTCGCCAGGGCGGACGACCTTGCCGACTACGTCTGTTGTGACCGCGATATGGGCAAAGTCGGCGCTGGTCAGGGGGGCGGATAGTAGTATGATTATCAGGACTGCGAGTATTTCTTTGATCATCTGGTGATATCCTTCCTGAGAAATACGATGAACGCGATGATGAGCAGGATTATTGGGGTTACGATTAGCACGACAAGGTTCATCCAGAATTCGGCGAGCCACTGGGTGATGGTGAAATGAGTGTCGAAGATGCCTGCTATACGCGGGTCTCCGCCAAGGCCACCTCCCCAGCCCACATTGTTCGCGCCCATTGCAACCTGTGCATAATGATGGCCCGGCGAGAGGTTCAGTACCCCGGATCCGACTGCTAAATCAATGCTACCTTCCATCGCCCCGGTCAATGTATATACACAAGATAAAATAATTTGGCTGAATAGTATAGTAAAGAAGAGCCATATAGCAATATTATAAACCAGTGAGTTGCTTGAGTTTTTTACGAGGATGGAGGTAATAACTCCGATTCCAAGGAAGATGAGTGCATAAAAAAAAGTTAATATTATAAATATCCCAATTCTCAAAATATCCTCACCGTCGGCAGGGACCCCGGATACGGTCAGCATAGTACCTGTGGAGATCGTTATCGAGATCAACAGTATCAGGAATAAGCATATCGCAGACCCGATGATTTTACCGGCAATTATGTTATCCCTGAACACAGGATGCGTCAGGAGTACATTCAGAGAACTCGATTTAACCTCTCTGACTATTGTATCAAAACCAAGAACGATTCCGATCAACGGTGCGAAAGTACCTACCACTTTGGCTATTCCCAGGAAACCACGCAGCATTCCATCCGTTCCCATAAGGTGCTCCAGGTAGTCTACTTCTGTTCCCCTCTGATAACCGAATACAAACACGATCAATGTAAATGTGATTGCGAATCCCAGAAATCTGGGACTCCATATATGGTCTGCAAATTCTTTTTGAGCAATTATAATTACATTTCTGATATTAGTTTCCATAATATCCTCCTATATAGTTATATCCTGCCGTAAAAATATTAGATAAGATAATATGATTAAAACGATGGAGATAACCGCCAGCACCACGACGTTTTCCCAGAATTCGCCTGCCCACTCGCCCAAGGTATAACGTGTATCCAGAACTCCCTTAATGGTTTCCTGGTTTATGACGCTCCCCATACTCAGATCAGATACCCCAATACTTGCTTCTGCGTAATGATGTATCGGCGAGAGTTTTTGGAGGTCGTACGTAAGTTCTCTGAACTGATGGTCTTCATCCATATCAAATAACGAGTATCCGGTTACAACAGTTGCTATAATCATAACAGTGGCTCCGAATACAACGCACAGATTGAGCCATGCAATGATGCCGCATGTCAGAGAATTGATCTCGCTTTTTGTGATCACCGATGTAAAAATTCCGATTGAGAGAAAGACGAGTAAATAAAGGAATGTAAGAATGCCAAAGATAAATAATCTATTCAATTCAGAAAAGTTTGCCAGTTTTCCTGATGTTATCAGGGATGTGCCGGTTATAACAGCGATGACCAGAAAAACCACAAGGGCAAGGGTCATCATAGCTCCCAGAATCTTCCCTGTGATTATGGTATCCCTGAATACCGGATGAGTTAATAAAACATTCAGAGAGTTTCTTCTTCTCTCTTTTACCACAGCATCAAATCCAAGTGCTATTCCGATTACAGGCGCAAAGATTGCAATCGTCTGGACTGCATCAATGAAACTGGAGCCAAACTTTATCTTATAGGTATATGAAAATGATATGCATAGAAATATAAACATCAACACAGCGAATCTTGGGCTCCACACGTTGTCTGCAAACTCTTTCTGGGCGATAGTAAAAATGTTATTAATATTTTGCTTCATACGCCCCTCTTATGATTCGATAGGTGCAATGCTAAAACTATTAACCCGATTACCGATAATATCACGGTAAATCCCGGTGTTTTGACAGTATCCGTTGCTGGTGCTGTGGTTTCTGTCGCCGGGGTATCGGTCTCTTCTGGCGTTTCCCCTCTGGTGGGGTGGGCACTGGTAGTTTCCAGTGGTTTTGGTGTGGGCTTAATAAAAACAGGTGTAACATTACTTAATTTTATTATTACCGTATTCCTCAGGTATCCTGTTTCGTCACGAGACCTTACAAGCAATCTGCTGCCGTCCGGACTCCAACTTTCAAGTGCATTATACCCACCTTGCATGAGTTGCACACGTTCCGTACCATCCGGGTTACTCATGAAAATAGGAGACTCATACGCGCCCCAATCTTGAGAAGCAACATCAAGACTCACTTCCTTTCCGGTCTTGGAATCTACAACTGAAGAAAACACGATTTTATCTCCGGAAGGATTCCAGGCGTATGTAGAATCTGCAACACCCCTCCCTGCCAACGCCAACATCATTTCTCCAGTGCTGTCAGGATTCATTGTGTACAAGCTGTGATCCTTCATGAAAGCAATCTTGCCTCCATCAGGACTCCGACTTGTCTGTGTGATATGTCCTTTCGAAAGCAGGATCGAATTTCTTCCATCGGCATCTACTGTGTACAGTTCTTGGCCTTCTTCACCAACCTCCAGCGCAAACAATATCTTACGTCCATCCGGACTCCAGCGTGTGTTTTCAAAGTATGCGCCGGTCATTATTTCCACTCTTTTTGTGCCATCTGCGTTCACAACGAAGATACCGTATTGTTCTTCTCCGTCCACTTCTTTTGTCGATGCTAAATACACTAACTTGCTATCGTCAGGACTCCAACTGCGAATCGCTCCATCAGTTGTATTCAACAGATAGGTTAAACCAGTTCCATCCGCATTCGCGCTCATGAGACTCTTCTCTGTTTCGAAAGCGATTTTTTTGGAATCGCAACTCCATACAGGATGTCTATTTGGAGCATCCGGATACAACTTCACAGGATTGGAGCCATCTGCGTCAGCCACGTAGATATATGTGCCCTTACCCTTCTCCTCCCATTCAAAAGCCATTTTTACTCCATCCGGGCTCCATTTTAACCACCGCTGCCACCATCCAAAGTCAGGTACACTCGATAAAATCGATTCCATATCTGATAAACCGGTTCCGATAGCGTTCAGTCCGGTTCCATCTGGATTAACAACCACTAAGAGCCCTCCTCTGGATTGCGATAAGTGAAACGCTATTTTATCTCCGGTCGGACTCCACATAGGAAATGCGATGCACGCTCCCTCTGATTTTATAGGTTTGGATGAGGCAATCTTATTTAACTCTGTTCCATCTGCGTTCATCACATACAGGTCATCTATCTGTTCTGATTGGCTCGGTGAATCCGTGTATCGTACCAGGAGTTTGCTTCCGTCAGGGCTCCAGATGGTATCTTGCACAGTGAAGGATGCTGGTTCACCTTCGGTATGCGACCTCAGGATGTCTGTGATGGAGATGATTTCTTCGACGTTCGAATCGTTGTTTGTGTCTGCAATTGCGGGGAGTGCTAACAGTATGGATGTTATCACGATTGATGCGATTGTTTTGTTCATATTTCGTTTCATACGCCCCTCTTATGATTAGATAGGTACAATGCTAAAACTATTAACCCGATTACCGATAATATCGCGGTAAAACCCGGTGTTTTGACAGTATCCGTCGCTGGTGCTGTGGTTTTTGTCACCGGGGTATCGGTCCGTTCTGGCGTTTCTTCTGCACCGGGCTGGGTACTGACATTCCTCGGTGGTTTTGGCGTGGATTTAATTGAGATAGGTGTAGTATTGCTTAATTTTATTATTTTTGTATTGTCAGGTCTCATCTTTTCATTAAGAGACGCCACGAGTAATCTGCTACCATCCGGGCTCCAGCTTTTAATTGTATTATACCCCCCTTGCATGAGTTGCACACGTTCTGTACCATCTGGGTTGCTCATGAAAATAGAGGCTTCATACGAGTCTGGATTTTGATAAACATCATTAAAATCTGCTTTCTTTCCGGTTTTCGTATCCACAACCAAAGAAAACGCGATTTTATCCCCAGATGGGTTCCAGGCGTAGCTCCAAACTGCCAACGCCAGCATCATCTTTCCAGCCCCATCAGGATTCATTACATACAAACTGTGATCCTTCGTGAAAGCGATCTTGCCCCCATCAGGACTCCAGCTTGCACCTGAGATATGTCCTTTCGAGAGCAGGATTAAATTTCTTCCATCGGCATCTACTGTGTACAGTTCTTGTCCTTCTTCACCGACTCCAAGCGCAAACAATATCTTGCACCCATCGGGACTCCAGCGTGTGTTTTCAAAGTATGCACCGCGCATTATTTCCACTCTTTTTGTGCCATCTGCGTTCACAACGAAGATGCCGAATTGTTCGTCTCCTTCTACTTCTTTTGTTGATGCTGAATACACTAACTTGCTGTCATCAGGACTCCAACTGCGAATCCCATGTTTGGTTCCATCAGTTCTATTCAACAGATAGGTTAAACCAGTTCCGTCTACATTCGCGCTTATAAGGCTACTCTTTGTTCTAAAAGCGATTTTTTTGGAATCATGACTCCACACAGGGTTGCTATTTGGAGCATCCGGATACAACTTCACCGGATTGGAGCCGTCTGCATCAGCCACATAGATATATGTACTCATACCTTTCTCCCATTCGAAAGCCATTTTTGTTCCATCAGGACTCCATCTGAAACTTCGCTGCCACCCCGAACCATGCACACTCGATAAAATCGATTCCATATCTGACAAACCGGTTCCGATAGCATTCAGTCCGGTTCCATCCGGATTAACAACTACCAAGAGCGCTCCTCTGGGTTGCGATAGGTGAAACTCTATTTTATCCCCGGTCGGACTCCACATAGGCGATGAGATGCACGCTCCCTCTGATTTTATAGGTTTGGATGAGGCAATCTTATTTAACTCTGTTCCATCTGCGTTCATCACATACAGGTCATCTATCTGTTCTGATTGGCTTGGTGAATCCGTGTATCGTATCAGGAGTTTGCTTCCGTCAGGGCTCCAGATGACCTGCATCACGGTGAAGGATGCTGGTTCACCTTCGGTATGCGACCTCATGATGTCTGTGATGGAGATGATTTCTTCGACGTTCGAATCGTTGTTTGTGTCTGCAATGGCTGGAAGTGATAACAGTATGGATGTTATCACGATCGATGCGATGGTTTTGTTCATATTCATGTTCTGATACCTCTTTTCTGGATTGCTATTGACTTTTGGTGTGTTGTGTTGGAAAAAATAGAAATTTTGTATCATGCCGCGATCGTCCTTGGCATGATACAAAATTTCATACTATATTTACACCTCTCGCTGAAGTACAGTTGTGTAGTCGCCGTCACCCGGGGACGCTGACACATTGACGTATGCGGGTCTTGCGCCTAACGTTGCGGTGTTATGCACCGTGTCACCTTTCTTAACTCGTTGCATTAAGAAGTGCGGATCCGCGCCATTAAACAGCTCGGATGCTACATAATTATTGTACGCACCGCTGTCAAGGTATACGTGGAGAGTATTACCAACATCGGGAGTGTAAGTCACCCACACATCCACGCAATCCGATGGGCAGTCCAGTGTGCCGTCCAGAAAGGTGTAGCCCACGGGCGCATCGAACGACCGCGCAGTATCCCATGTTGATCCCGCGTCTGGCGGCTCAGATTCGTCCGCTGCCGCAAAACCAACGAAGGCGCTAAGCACCAATAGCGCTACTCCAATTGTCCTTATGCTTGTTTTCATTTTTGTTTTCACCTCCTTTTGATTTACTCCGGAGGCACGACCAAAACCTTAAGTAAGCATAAGGCGTTAACTTGATCATGCCTTCGGGCGGTTCTCGGGGTTCATCCGTTCTAGGAAGGTTCAGTTGAACCCCGCGTCACATCCAACGGATGTCACAAACCTTACTGTGAAACACAGTCCATATAAAGTTTCTATGTAGAGTCTCTAACTGTTTGAGAATCATCAAAGCGCTGCTGAAATTCGATACGCGAAGCCAGTGTACCAATCATCTAACACATCACCAAACCGCCGCGCCACCACCTGTTTACTGACCCGGAGTTAACCCATTCCACGACAGTTAGAGACCCTACATAGAAAACTTATATACTCCAGTCTCATCATACGCATCGGTGATCGTATGACACAATATATGAAACCATGGATGCTGGTTGCTCTGACTATGGCTGTAATGCTATTAGTTGCGCCAGCGGCATCGGCTGAAGAACAGAAGTACACAGTGCGTCCTTCAACCAATGAAACGCCGTCTGCCCCGGGCAGGATCTCCGATTCTATAATAGAGGGTCAGACCAACACACACTACTCCAATATGGGAAGTTGCGTAAACTATCTTGAAGTAGATCTGGACTGGGGTGACCCGACAGATTCTCTGTCGCTGACCATATACACCCCCGGCGATATTAATCTTGGAACCTACTACGATTGCGGTGGTGGAAGGATACATCTTGATATAGATCCAAACCAGGGTTATGTTGAACAAGGTCAATGGAAGTTCAAGGTATATGGAGTAGAAGTAGATGGAGTCGAGGACTACACATTCAGCGTGTATCAGCACTAATGCAGCGAGGACGCCCCTCGCATGCCTCTTATTTTTGCTTTTGATTTCAACTTCAGTGGCAGCTACCGAGTACACCATTCGCCCTTCCTTAAGCAAGGAATCGGGCGCTTCGGTGGCTGGTGAAGAAGTGCGCGAACTCGAGGTCAAAACGATGCCGTACTGGATGTTTCTTCTCTGGATGATCTCTATGCAGATAACCCCTACTTCGGAGATCCTATTTTCAGCAAGATTTCTCTACGTTCTGGGCGGATACAGGAGAATACACCGGTCTAACGTCTTGAAGAACACGAACCGGGATCGGATATATGGTTTTATCAATTCAAACCCGGGTACTTATCCCAATGAAATAATAAAAGAAACAGGATTGAACCGGGGAGTTGTTGAATATCATCTCAAGACGTTAGAGAACCAAAACATGGTAGTATCCCTCAAAGTATGCGGAAAATCCCATTATTTCTTGAATGCGAGCACTTATGGGGAGAAAGAGAAGGCGTTGCTTGCCGCGCTGAAAAACGAGAAGCGCAGAAGGATTATATCAGAAATTCTCAATTGTGAGCAAATAACCCATGAAACCCTCGCCGGAAGGATCGGGGTTTCTGCGCCCACGGTCAACTGGCATATCAGGCATCTGAAGGAAGAAGGGATTGTCAGCGCAAATATGAATGGTAGACATACGTCCTATTGTG
>JAYEGI010000199.1:0-2444 GCA_034659035.1 Methanobacteriota archaeon | reverse complement strand
TTCAGGAGATTTTCAGGGTTTTCTCTCTTCTTATCTTCTTTGCATCGTAACTACTCAGGTATGTTGATTGGTCTCCCAATTGCGATCCTGTATTTTCTGGCAAGAAAAATAACCGCGGAGGACGCAGAGGAACGCTAGAAGCACATAACTGTTTATTTCCCCTCTGCCCCTCTCTGCGTACTCTGCGGTTAAATCCCCTGTTGGTTGCAGTATGCTCCAGGTCCTGGAGAGTTCCTGCATAGTGAAGTCTCCTAAATAGTGGTTTTGGGTACCTGAGTAGTTACTTTGCATCTTTACCTCAAAGAAGTCCTTGCAGAAGGTAAAAAGTGTCTTCTGGACGGTAATATTTGCAACTGAATATGTCGATATACTCCGCAGAGGACGCGTCCACAAAGTGCGCAGATATGAGATGTCTCGATCAATTGAGCTGCCGAATACCCAATCATGCCCCCCTCCGAAACGCACCACCATGCAACACCCAAAATGAGACGATCGGCAGGAGTTGAACCGATCATCTCCTGGAAACTATCCTCCCAACCTTTGATAGACCTTAACGGTATCATCCGCTATCCGGTCCCAGTTATACTTCGTCTCAACCAGCTTCTTGCCGTTTCGCCCCATCTTCTTCGTTGAATCGAGATCGCCCATCGAGTAGTTGATGCACCATGCGATGGACTCCGGATTTCTGTACCCGGTCACTCCGTTTAAGAAGTTATCGACCAGGTGCACGGCATCGGTTGCGATGACCGGTTTTGCTGCGTCCCATGCCTCCAGCACCACGATCCCGAATGGTTCGTTCCGGCTTGGAACACAAGCAATATCGCATGCGTTCATGCAGTCGGAGAGCATCTCATCAGGTGCGTGTCCGAGGAACCGGCATGCGTTCCGCACACCCAGTTCTGATGCACGATGCTCGCAGTACGGTCTCATCCCGCCATCTCCGATGAAGACGAATCTGGCATCCCACCGCTTGCGAAGTACTTCCGGTATGGCGTCGATTAGCAGGTCCACACCTTTCTGGTAGCAGATGCGTCCCGTGAATAGCACCATCGGCGCATAAGGGTGTATGCCAAAGCGCTTCTTGACCGCGCCTGCATCCACATCCTTCTCGATCTTGCCCGGATTTATCCCGTTTGGGATTACTGAGATCTTGTAGTCTGGCAACTGGTAGATCTGCTGCACCTCTTCCTTAAACTGGTTGGTCGTGATGATCGCCTCACGAGCTTCATATCCACCGAGCCATTCCCTGTGCGATATCTCACGCGATTCCCACCAGTCACCGATCTGGTTGCCGTTTCTTCCCCATTCGGTGCTGTGGTATGTGACAACGAACTCCTTACCATAGTTATGCTTGATCCGGTCGAGCGCATTTACCGGATGCCAGTCGTGTCCATGGAGGACGTCGAATTCACCGAATTCTTTCTGTACCGACCCGAAACGGTCGTACATCGCATCGCACATCTGATCCATCTGGTGGACGATGCCGCCCGAGGGATCATACCTGCACCGCTGGTAGTGCACCCCGTTTATCTCATCGTAGTCGCGCATCCATCCGCTCTGCGTAAAGATATGTACTTCGTGCCCTTTTGCCGCTAACGTCTCTGCGAGTTCTGTTACATGGGGAGATACTCCACCTACGGTCACAGAGTGCAAACTCTCCCATGAGAACATTCCAATTCGTAAAGTTTCCATTTGTATCACCTCCAAAAACTGCAAGTTACCGATAACTTTAACAACGATAAAGCTTTTGGTTATACAAAATTAATATTTAGTATGCTATAATATTACAAATGTTTACAGATTTCACAACAAAGTCTCAGCCCTATATGCCACAAACAGAGACTCATGAAATCACGAATCAACCCCTCATCAGACCGGCACAACCGAAATCTGCATCCACCCGCGTTGGAACCTGCGAGATGCTGCTGTATGCATGAATTCCCGAACGTTCGTGTATCTGTTGTTTGGGATAGACCACGTCGAGACCTTTGACCTCATCCGATCACTCCTGTCTTCGGTAGTGATTGTTATGAGCAGACTACTTAAGGGGTTTTGGGTAGACATAAACAACAGATCAATCGAGGAGTTGTGTATATTGCCATCCAGAGACCTTGCAATCCTGTGCCACAATGTCGGAGACCTCTTAGTCGTTCTCGGAGGTGTTCTGTTATCCGTGATCGTAGTTCCGCTCATCTTCCAGGAGTACTCCATGATACCGGGCTTGCTGATCCCGGCATCTGCATCGGTTCTCATTGGATTCTGCCTCAAGTATCTCTTCAAAACCGAGGATGTGCTCGAGACGAGACACGCCATGACAATCGCAGCACTGGGCTGGCTCATCGCACCGCTCTTCTGTGCAGTTCCTTTTGTACTCGACGCCAACATGCCATTTCTCGATGCGTACTTCGAGAGCATGTCGGGCTGGACCGTAACCGGTCTCACCA
>JAYEGI010000198.1:0-2458 GCA_034659035.1 Methanobacteriota archaeon | reverse complement strand
AAGGGAACAACAAGCAATTTTCTTTCCCGTTCGTCTTCCACACCATATTTTCTCGCCAACTTTTTAATCTCATCTTCAGATAAGACCGCAGAGAATTTATCGAAGGCTTCTTTTACATCCATTTTTTTGTCTCCTATTTCATGCTGCAATAGTCATCACGCGTTGATAAATAGAAGATGTTGGGATATATTAACTTTATCTCTTTGAAAAACTATATGTTAGCTTAAGTTTACGAAAATGGGTTTGACTTACAGGTGTATAAACTTTGTCTAAGAATTAAGTTGCTGAGACACTAGCCTTTCCTCAGGCTGGATTTCCACCAGCTGGCGAGTATGAATTTATCTCGGCGCTACAGTGAACTCGGTGTTAATCTGTGTCTAAAATAGTATCAGCCACAGATTAATGAAGATAGGCACAGATTAGCAGTGTAAACGGATTTTCAGATCTATAGTACTCTATTATAGCAGTTGTGGTTGCGTAAGACCCTCCGACGTTTCCAGAAAATAATAAAAAGACTCGGGACATTCGGGAGAATGATTTTTTAGTGAACAGGTTACTTTTCTACGAGTTTTTGCAGGATCTGTTCCAGACGGAGGTTGTGCGCACCCACGAGTTTGTTATGTTCCCTTTGTTCTTCGATATAGCTATCAAGGCGTTTGGTATGCGATCCCACTTTCTGATTGAAAGTTCTTTGTTCGTCTGTGAATGCATCGAATTTCATGTTCATCGCATCAATACCGGTCTTGATGTCAGGCAATATACTTACGCATTCCTTGATGTCAGGCAGCGATTCCAGTAGTTTAACACCTTTGTCCAGTTTTCTGCCGATGTCTGATATTTCATCAGTCCCGAGTTTCAAGAACTCCGAAGGCATATTCAGATCGATATCGGTGATGATCTCATCCGTCACAAACTGTCCGATGCTGATACCGGATGGTGCTCGCGTCTGTATCGCATGGAATAATTCATTCACCGACTCAACCGAACCACCGCAAAGCATCTTCACGCTGCCATCAGGATCATTGAATACATAACCGCGTACATGGTACGAATTTGCGGCACTCTCGATGAATTTGCGAAATCCAATGTCCTGCACATCGCCGGTTACAGTGACATTGTAGTACCTGCCGTCCATGCATCGTACTTATGGAGCAGAATATAAAAATGTATGCTTCTTGGGTAATGCCGGAAAAAAGAAAAGCAGTGAAGGGAGGTAGTCTCCCTTCGTTTATTCGCGTGTTCGTTTACTCTCTGCGACGCATTACCAGATAGGTAGCCACAAGCAGTCCAGCGATCACAAACACCGTTAACGTTGCTCCGAACCCAGGCGTGCCTTTGGTACTCATCTTCGTTGAGGTTTCTGTGGGCGTCTCATCGGCCGGGGCTCCAGTTGTCCCATCTGGAGCCAGAGTTGACCCCTCAGTCGGTATCACGATCGATTCTGGAGTTGCTGTTGCTGTTGCTGTTGGTGTTGCTGTTGGTGTTGCTGTCGAGGTCGGTGCTGGCTGATCCCATCCTGGTGGGTATGTGCCGCCGCTGCCACCGCCACCGCCGCCACGGCGACCGTCGGAGGATGGTGGAGCGGGTGGAGCGGTTAACTTACCTACCGGTGCGAGGATGCTGAGGTGTTCAACCTCAACCCAGAGATAATGATTGCCCGTACCATCGTCAAGGCAGTATGGTTGCACTCTAACCAGTTCCCATTCACCAGTGGTTTCATTGAACTTGTATATCTCAAGGGTATCTTCATCGATACCCAGTTCATTGAGCTCCTCATCAGTGTAGCTCATCTCAATGCGCACCCACTCGCTGTCACCAAGTGGCGTAACCCTTGTCACATTGACACCTTTGAATGGTATCATATCACCGAGACCGACATCGGTTCCAACTTCACCGATGGGGTCGCCCAGTGCCTCTATAGTGAGATCTTCGGTGTAGTTTCCAGTGACATTCACGAAATCGTCTATGACTGGTTCGGTATCATTTCCACTGATTACTACTCCGTTCACCGTTACCATGACAGGATCACTCACTACACCACCACTCGCAGCTGTGATGTTGGTCTGTCCTGTGTGAAGCGCCTCAAAGTACCCGGTTGTCTCATTGATCGTACCAACATACGAGTTGCTGCTATCCCATGCAGCGGTCGCATCATTGATCGGGTAGTTGTTGGCATTGTAGCAGTTGGCGTCGAATGTTTCATTCTCACCCATCACCATGGTCGATTGACCTGCTACGGAGATACTGGTTACAGTTCCCTGAGTGACAGTCCATGTCCATTCCTGCATGGCAGTGTCATTCCCGTTACTCGCAACGGCTGAGACATTCCAGCATCCAACTTCAGCACTCGTGTTTGTGTACAAAGCAGCAGTCACGCTTTCATTCGTCTGAACCTCTGATCCATTGATCAGCCATGTCACGTTGACAGTTTGATCAATCTCGATACTGAATTCCCGAG
>JAYEGI010000197.1:0-2469 GCA_034659035.1 Methanobacteriota archaeon | reverse complement strand
ATACCGGGCGGTGATCCTCAAGACATGCCGCATCGAGCAGGGGGATGCTGGCAGGGGTGAGTGGATAGCACAATAAAAAGGGCGGTTAACTGGACACTCTGGTGTTCGGTCAGAGAGCACAAATGTCTTACTTAAAGCCAACTCCCACAACCCAGAAGACTTATGCAACCGCAGCCGAAATTGCTGCCGATTGAAAAGGTAATATAACAACACAACCGAGAGAATCGCATGTATAGTATCCTGAAAAGGGACGGAAGAATTACCAATTTCAAAAAAGAGAAGATAACTACCGCTATACACAAAGCAATCCTCGCCACAGACGCAAACGATGAAAAACTCGTCAAAAAACTTACAGACGAAGTTGTCGCACTGATCGAGAAACGAATTCCGGGCATTCCAACCGTTGAGGATGTGCAAGATATCGTGGAGGAGGTTCTTGTCAGACACGGATTGTATGAGGTGGCGAAAAACTACACCCTGCACAGGGAGAGAAGAAGCGAAATCAGGGACGAAAAGAAGTTCTTTGGGGTCTATGATGAACTGAAGTTAACAGTCAATGCGATCGAGGTGCTGAATAAGAGATACCTGATGAAAGATGTTGCAGGAAACATCATCGAGACGCCAGATCAGATGTTTGGAAGGGTTGCGAAGGCAATTTCAGGTAAATCAGAGGAATTTGAGAAGAGATTCTACTCATCGATGAAGAATCTCGAATTCCTGCCAAATTCCCCAACATTGATGAATGCAGACACGTTGCTCGGTCAACTCAGTGCATGTTTCGTGATACCTGTTCCTGATTCGATCGGAGATATCTTCGGCGCACTAAAGGCGATGGCGATCGTTCAGCAGAGCGGCGGAGGATGCGGATTCTCATTCTCAAGATTGAGACCAAAAGGAGATATCGTGCGATCGACGATGGGGAGCGCATCAGGTCCTGTCTCTTTCATGCGCATCTTTGATGTGACAACCGATGTCATCAAACAGGGAGGGCGGAGACGCGGGGCAAATATGGGCATCCTGAAGGTAAACCACCCTGATATCCTAAATTTTATAACTTCCAAGGAAAAAGAAGGAGTTTTAAGGAATTTTAATATCTCTGTTGGCGTAAATAATGATTTCATGGAAGCGGTGAAGAAGCACAGGGATTATGAGTTGATCAATCCGAGAAATAATGAATGCGTGCGAAGTCTTGGTGCGGATGACGTCTTTGATCTGATAGCAACGATGGCATGGAGAACAGGCGACCCTGGTCTGGTCTTTCTCGACGAGATCAATGCACACAACCCAACTCCAAAGTACCGGATAGATTCCACAAACCCATGTGGAGAGGTCCCTCTACTGGACTGGGAATCATGCAATCTCGGATCGATAAATTTAGCAAAGATCATCCGGAAAAACGATATCGACTGGGAACAGTTGAGAGATATAACCGTTCTCGGGGTTCGTTTCCTTGACGATGTGATCGACGCGAACAGATATCCCCTGCCCCGGATTGGGGAGATGACCAGAGCAAACCGGAAGATCGGTCTTGGCGTCATGGGATTTGCAGAGATGCTGCTCGAACTTGGGATACCATACAATTCGGATGTTGCACTGAATCTTGGCAGGAAATTGATGAGATTTATGACGAGTGTTGCAAGGGAGACATCTGTCAGGCTTGGTGAGGAGCGGGGACCATTTCCCAACATCGATGAGAGTGTATGGAAAGGCACGAATATGAGAAATGCGACCCTGACAACCATTGCTCCAACAGGAAGCATCTCGATTATTGCAGGAACAACATCAGGGATCGAGCCGATATTTGCTGTTTCTTTTGTCAGAAATGTTCTTGACCATACGAGACTGGTGGAAGTCAATCCCGTATTTGAAAGGATTGCCAGAGAGAGGGGATTTTATAGCAGGGACCTGATGATTGCGATCGCAAAGACCGGTTCTGTGCAGGATAGTGACATCCCAAAAGATGTTAAAGATCTGTTTGTTACCGCTCTGGATATTGATCCGGATTGGCATGTCAGGATGCAGGCAGCGTTTCAGGAGTCTGTGGACAATGCAATCTCAAAGACGATTAATCTGAGAAAAGATGCAAGCACTGGGGATGTGAGAAAAGCATTTCTGCTGGCGTACGAATTGAAGTGCAAGGGCATAACCATCTATCGATATGGCAGCAAGAGCGAACAGGTGTTATCATTCGGGGGGTATGTGAGTGCTGAATCAGATTATGCGGGCGGGTGCCCTGATCGGAGTTGTCCTTACTGATAATTCAAAAAGCACAAAGAAAAAAGACGCGGAGACCAAAAACGCGACGGAAGGAGACGCGATGCGCAACTTATCCCCGTTTTCAGCCCGCCTTTCCCACTGTTAATCTTTAATTTTTGATGGTACTGTAGTAGAAAATCAGTTGCAGTAGACCACTTCTTGCCCACCTCGGCCCCACATCGTTAGATATACCTCATCATTTTTACGACCAAC
>JAYEGI010000196.1:0-2481 GCA_034659035.1 Methanobacteriota archaeon | reverse complement strand
TCTTCAAGGCATTTGCGGGTTCTTTGAAGTACAGGATTCCAATGATGCTCACGATCACAACCCCTGATCCAACCCACACAGCGTAGGCGAAACTGAGGTCAAAGGTCTTTAAAGCAAATATAAAGATAGTAAATGCGATTCCCCAGAAGACAAAGGTGAGAATGGATGGGACAAAGTTCGAGAAGCCATCGGAGAGCTTCATACAGGTTGTTCCGCAGACCTCCATGATAATTCCTATTGCGAGAAGTAACCATTGCATCATTGGTTATAGTCTCCAAAGTGTTAATCTGTTCTTCTGTCAGACCGAAGCGCAAAGATATTAAGGCATCAGCGACTTCGATCCATATATGTATGCAAAGAGACTCACAGCGCTTCCACCCTATCTTTTCGCGGCGATCGATGAAGCAAAGGAAAATGCGATCAAGCACGGGGTTGATGTCATCGATCTCGGTATCGGAGATCCTGACCTGCCGCCGCCAGCCCACATCGTCGATGCGCTGTGTGCGTCCGCGCACGATCCAAAGCGGCACCAGTACCCCTCATACACTGGAATGTTAACCTTTCGGGAGGCAGCAGCCGAATGGTACAAAAAGACGTTTAATATCACGCTTGACCCGGGAAGCGAGGTACTTGCGCTCATCGGATCGAAGGAAGGGCTTGCTCACATCCCGCTTGCGTTTGTAAACCCGGGCGACGTCGTGCTTGTGCCGGATCCGGCATACCCGGTATACAAGATCGGGACACTCTTTGCAGGCGGCGTGCCCTACACCATGCCGCTTCTCGCAGAATCTGGTTTCCTGCCTGATCTGGACGAGATACCAACTGACGTAGCAGATAAAGCCAGACTGATCTTTCTCAATTACCCGAACAACCCGACCGCGGCAGTCGCTGATATCTCATTTTTTAAAGAAGTAGTCGATTTCGCAAGCGAGCACGACATAATCGTTGTGCACGACAATCCGTATTCCGAGATCACATTCGGCAAGTACCGGGCTCCAAGTCTCCTATCCGCGCCGGGAGCGATGGATGTTGGGATCGAGATGCACTCGCTATCAAAGACATACAACATGACCGGCTGGCGCATCGGTTTTGCCGTCGGGAATGCGGAGATCATCTCAGGGCTCGGCGCGGTCAAGACAAACATCGATTCCGGGGTATTCGAGCCAGTCCAGGAGGCGGCAATCACTGCGCTATCAGGTTCGCAGGATTGTATCGATGATATGCGCAAGATATACACGGAACGAAGAGACCTGATGATTGCAGGACTACGTACGCTTGGGATCAATGCCGCACCGCCAGAGGCGACGTTCTATATCTGGACGCCAGTGCCTGATGGCTATACCTCTCTCTCATTCTCTGCGATGCTTCTTGAGAAGATCGGGATCGTGGCAACGCCGGGAGTTGGATTCGGGGCATACGGCGAAGGGTATGTCCGGTTCTCGCTGACAAGCTCAACTGAGCGGATAGCAGAGGCGGTAGACCGGATGCGTGATGTGTAGGCACTGCGTTCTCCGCGTACTTTGCGGTAACGGCTCTGCCGTCGACGCTTGCGTTAAAGTTTGTAACTACTCAGGTATGTTGATTGGTCTCCCGATTGCGATCCTGTATTTTCTGGCAAGAAAAATAACCGCGGAGGGCGCAGAGGAACGCTAGAAGCACTTAACTGTTTATTTCCCCTCTGCGCCTCTCTGCGTACTCTGCGGTTAAATTCCCTGTTGGTTGCAGTATCTCCCAGGTCCCGGATATTCTCTGCATAGTGAAGTCCCCTGAATAGTGGTTTTAGGACCTGAGTAGTTAATAGTGATTTAGCTAAAATTCGGGCGGTGTCGTGATACAGCAACGTCCCGACCGGGACTCGAACCCGGGTCCATCGCTCCGGAGGCGATGAGGATATCCGCTACCCTATCGAGACTTTTAACGGAGTGAAAGGCACAAAGCCAGATCTGCCCTGTCATGAATTTGTGACTACATTCCACTTGTATGAACATGATGTGTAATCATATATTGCTTTGTAAAATGATGTCACGGTTTCAACCCAACTTTGGGAGTTTTCTCCAATTCCAGTATGTATAGTGCCTTCATTTTACAGATTCATCCTCTATTTGAGTTCTGGCAAGTGCAAGTAACACAACTATCTCAGCGCCGGCTTGTTCTATCAGATATTTCCCTGCCTTTAAAGATGTGCCACTCGTTGTCACATCGTCCAGCAGGAGTACCTGCCGACCTCTGACTACATTTTCATCCGTCACAGCAAGCGATTTTATTTCTAACTGCATATCGCTGCTTTCGCCTACGGTTTTCTTTGGAATCTCAAAAACCCTTGATATAACATCCGTTCCATCGATCACTGAATTCGAACATAATTGTTTCGCGATCGTCCTTATTCCCGATGGTTCGGTTCCTGCTGCATGGGTCGGGATAACACAGATCACATATTCTTCCGTACTTGAAAGAAAGGAACGCAAGCTATTCGTGCAGTAG
>JAYEGI010000195.1:0-10726 GCA_034659035.1 Methanobacteriota archaeon | reverse complement strand
ACAACACAAATACCACACATCCCAGCCCCAAGCAGTGAATAATAACCCCACACATTCACAAACAACACCAAATCTCCATAAAAATTAGGTAGCTACCGCTGAGAGTCGTCGCCTGCGAATAACGATCTGATCGTTATTCAAACTTAAGTTTAGCGCGATCCAGTGGAGAAAAACCTCTCCATTTACCTGTATTAAAACATCGTTTGTTTGTAGATGCAAATAGGTTGTAACAGAAGTTACATAGGCCGGATTTTGTTTTAAACGACGTTGCCTGCTCAATAAAACTGTTTACCAGTGAGAACAGCTGTTCCACCGTATTATTGGTCTCTGGAGTGAATCCTGCTTTCAATAACTCAATATTCTTGAAATAAATTTTTTACATGCTTAATTATCTTTTTTCGATGCTCGTGATGGTATTATGCGCGAAGCCAGTATCTACAACCTCGTGGTAATATGCCGACGACTCGATCAGTGTTTCAGCGAATATCAACTCCTTGCCAAGTTCATACAACTCACGTTCGAGAAGTGGTATATTCTCAAGATCTCCGAAAACATCAAGATATTTGTCAGTAAGATTCTTCAATTGGTGAAATACGCAGAAAGAATGTATAACACCCGGTAAAACCGACTTTACTGCTCCCATAATTGCAGTATCTTCATCAGAAACAATTTTCAAGAGATCTTTTTTGGGTATTTTATCTCTAATTCGTTTCAGGAGTGGTACTAACTCGAGATAGCTTGGTGCGTGATTAGTTATCTGGAAATCCAGTACAACCTTATCTTTGGTAGCTACGACGTAAATAACTTTGTTTCGAATCTGTTTCCACTCTTTTGGAGTTAATTCCTTTCTTAATTGGGATTCAATGTATGTTTTCCATCCGGATTTAACCCAGTAACCATCGATGTATAATATCCCGTTGAAGTTAATCTCCTGGTTTGACAGTTCCTGCGCTGAAATCTTGCCTTGTTTTTTCTCATAATTCCACAAAGTTGCAGGACACGGCGCTCTTCCTAAATTGTCGTCTGTTAATCCTTCTGTAAACGTCCCACATACAATACGTGAGTCCCACAGGCTGCAGTGTCCGTTATATCTCACGCATTTCTGTTTTTCAAGGTATTCATCGCTGTAATTCGCGGATCCGGTGATATCCAGTATCAGATCAGTATGATGCTCTCTGCATTTAGGATCCCAAGCAGATCCAGTAGGTGGTGGGGCAGCTTATGATACCGTAGCTTGAAATTAGGGATCGACTGTACTTTTCATTCGGTTTTATAGGTTTTTCCACAAACAGAACATCGGATCGAGGATATTGGCGTGAATAACGGGTACATTCGCCCTTCAAACCTGATCAGTGGTAGTGTCCGGACGATCTTTCCATTTTCCACTTCTTTCGATAGTGACTTATCAATTCATATATTGCCATGTGCTATATATACTAATATAACTATTATATATATATATATATATTAAATCTTTTGTAATGTATGTAATTATGGGGATGATTGGATACCATAGAATATTAAAAAGTCTCGGAACGCCTGAATTATCTGGTTATTCTGACATTTTCCATAATAGCTATCGTCCTATCGCTGGTGCTGGATCTCGGGTTTGTGAAATTTTGATGACGGCGGAATTTAAGGCACAATCGAAAATTCCAGTGAAATCATTATATCCTTAAGTTTTACCGCAGAGTACGCGGAGAACGCAGAGGCATCAGAAAACCAAAGCGTGGATTGGAACGGTCTTAAAACTCTGCGCCCTCTGCGATCTCCGCGGTGATAAATCACTGGATTTTTAGACAGTACCGAATTTAAGTATAAGTGAACGGAAGCATAAATCAAATAATATCCTATTGGAGCATATACCTCGGTCAAAAGCTCTTTTGGAAAGGGCTCTCGTGGGTCATTCAGATAAACTTACCTTATTGGACTCACCAACTTCTTCCCGCCTTCTTCGACCCGCGCAAAGAGTTTTTCATAAGTGGGCTCGCATTCCTGATGTGGTTCTCTGTGGACGATCTTTGCCATCTTCCCGATAGGCAGCTCATAGCACTTAATCTCGTGCCGAGTATGGCGCAGGTTGGTGGGTGGTGCACGGGAGTGAATGTGGACAGATGCCGGACAGCCCTGCAAATTCTCTCTAATGCTTATCGTTCATTCAACAACTCTTTGCCCCCGATATCCAGACCGAAAGATACCTTGAGAGCCCGGGCAGGGCATGTATTGACACAGGTCTGGCATAAGATACACTCAGTAGACAGAACGCGAAAACCCATTTTGACATAATCAGGGATCCGAATATCCATCGGACACGTCTTCATGCAAGCCCCGCACTCGTTGCATTTTTCGCTACTCCCCCGAATCTTAAGCAGTGAAAAACGACTTGTAATCTTAAGAATTGTGGTTATCGGGCAGACATACTTGCAGAATGCGCGGTTATCCTTGAGCCGGAAAGCCAGTATTATGCCAGTTGTGTAGTAGATAGCATTGCCAGCAAGAAGCCAGTATAGTTCAGCGATGCTTTTACTTTCAACACGGTATCCCACCCCAAACCAGAGCAAAAGCACAATACCGAGGCTTAAAATGAAATGCATATAACGCAGCCAGCCCCATTTCCTCGGGATACGCCCGCTGCTGTGCTTGTATGGAAGCAGGTCCAGTATCATTGCAGTCCAGCATGCCCAGCTGCACCATGCCCGACTAAACAGAATCGGACCAAAAATTTTCGCTACCATGTAATGGATAACGGAACCAGAGAAAAATCCAGCCAGCAGGTAAAAAAAGAAGCCTTCGATCTGCAGATTCTCAAACTTCAGGAGACCTAAGAAGACGAGCAGGTACCCGCCGATGAGAAACAAAGTCAGCTTGCGACCCAGTGGCTTTTTCTTCCGGGGAAGAGCGGAGTAAACTCCGATACCAACTCCGATCGCTGCCCCGATGTATAGAAAATTAAATAGATAGAAGATATCTCCTGTGGATCGCCACAGAAATATAGCAACGATCCAGAACGGAATCACGATTACCAGCGATGAAGCCAACTCTTTAAAGTCGAATTTGTCCTCGCTTTTCATTTTTCACCCCCTCTATACTCCAGAAGTACGTACGGGGGTTTCTCATAAGGTTTTCTGGCACTCGATATACACCCCTGCCGCATCCTGCTATCTCATCGTCCCTTCACATTCTGATACATCCGCCTGAACCCAAGCAGCGCAAGTATTGCTATGGCAAGCGAGATTGCCGAGACGAGAACCACCATCGCCCCAATCTCGAACGAGAAGAGAGACGCGGCCCTCCTGAGGATCATGAAGAAGAGTGCAAGAACCACCAGTTGCAGTGATTTCAGTTCCTTTGGTATAAACTTTATCAGAGAATACCCATAGTAAAATGCAGCCACCATAATAAGCAGGGCGAGCAGTTCTATAAATTGTGCGGCTGTTTCGTATTCCATTATCTAAAAATCTCCCCTATTTTGTCGATCATAACTATTTCCGGACTTTTTGACCGCATCTTTTCAAATTCCTCGAATCTCCGTATCTGATCCTTGCTTCCTATTATGGCAAGTATCGAATCTTCCTCTATAATAATCTTTCCGTGTATACTGGTCACCGTCCTTCCTTCCTTCTCGATCCCGATGACTGTGCATCCGACATTCGATCTTATATCGAGTTCTTCAAGTGTCTTTCCTGCAAACGGCGATCCTTTCCTGACATGGTACTTCTCGATCTCGATCCCCTCATAAAGTATCACGACATCCTCTTTTTGCTCAGTGACTGCTAGTTTCGCAACCATCTGCCCGACAACGATGGAGACCGATGCCACATAATCGGCGCCCGCCCTGTAGATTTTATTGCATATCGGTGCGTTAGCCCTCGTCAGGATGATGGCATCAGGGTTTAGAGTCCTTGCGACAAGGGTTGCAAAGATTGCGTCCGTATCGATGTTTAACGCTATTATGATCGTTGCTGCAGACGCAACGCCTGCCTTCATGAGGATCTCTTCGTTCGAACCATCTCCGACCACATAGTCAAATCCCTTGTCCAGCAGAACGTCTTTGTTCCTGTCCACCACAACAAATTTCACGTGAGCGCGCTTTAATGCATCAACGATGCTCTTGCCGACATCCCCATACCCGATAACCACCAGATGCTCTTCTTTCTCAATCGGCATATTCCAAAATCACCTCACCTGAACCAGTTTCTTCAACTTGAGGAGTTGCGCTTCAGTTCCAACCGCCAGCAGAATTGAGTTGGATTTGACCACCTCTGCAGGTCTCGGGTTTAACGAGAATTCACCGCCTGCCCATATTCCTATGATGTTACACCCTGTCCGCTTCCTTATCTCGGCATCCCTCAAACTCTTTCCTATAAGTTCGCTTTCAGGATATATCGGGAACTCGATTATCTCGATGTCTTTTAGAAATTCGGTCGCGCCGACCAGATGGCTGATCGTCGGATCCACCGCCTTTCTGCCGATGAAAGATCCGAGAATAGATTTTGGGGCGATCACGTCGCTTGCACCGGCATACTCTAGATATGCCCTCTTTGACAGGTCCTCAAGAATGGCAATTATCCTGAGATCGCTCATATCTCTTGCGGTCAGAATGGTGTTTGCATCCATTTCATCGCTTTCATTGGTTATCAGGCAGTTAGCCGTCCGTATATTTGCTCCATCGAGTGTATCTCTATCGCTTGGATCTCCGTGGATGCAGAGGATGCCTTTCTCAAACAGATCCTTAGTGATCGTTTCGTCTCTTTCAACCACCACGAAAGGGGTTTTCTGATGTTTAAGTTCCTCGATCAGACTCTCGACCATTGGGCTATAGCCGCAGATGATCAGGTGATCCGAGAGTTTCGATGGTACGCGTGTGGGCAGCAGGGATTTCACGCGTGCGTCGAGCCACGGCGTAAGGACCAGGGGGAAGAGCAGTCCGAACAGGAAGATCACTCCCGAGATGGCGGCTATGACTGAGAATATCCTTCCTGTTTTCTCGATAAAATAGACATCCCCATACCCGACAGTTGTCATCGTCGCGATAACCCAGTAGACCGCGGTTACCGAGTCTACATTCACCATCTGCGATGGTATGTGCTGCCCCTCTTTAAACATCAAAAATAAAAAAATAGCGGAATATATGGAAATGATGAATGTGATAACGATCAAATATAGCAGAATTGATCTTCTGATATTTTTGACCATTGCCGCCTCATCACTTTCGAACTAACCGCGCCTGAAACCCATGATACTTCGA
Source organism: Methanobacteriota archaeon (assembly GCA_034659035.1). Classification (GTDB taxonomy): domain Archaea; phylum Halobacteriota; class Methanosarcinia; order Methanosarcinales; family Methanogasteraceae; genus Methanogaster_A. The sequence continues at coordinate 5,478 of JAYEGI010000195.1, read as the reverse complement.
AAATCCCTCGGAATCCCTCTGGTCGATCACGGACTCGCCAAATGATACCAGTTCCTCTGAATAGAGCGCGAAGTCAGATCTCCTCGCAACCACCGTCACAGATCCCGCATACAGCCGCACCTTCACATCTCCAGTGACCCGCTTCTGCGTCTCATCGACAAATGCACAGATATCGGCATAGAGTGGCTCGTCCACGAGACCTTCATACGCAAGTTCAGCCCACGCAGCATCCGCGATCGCCTTGAACCTCAGTTCATCCCGCGTGAGTATGAGCGATTCGAGATCCCTGTGCGCAGTCAACAGTATCGTTGCGGCAGGATGCTCGTATATCTCCCGCGCCTTTAATCCAAGCACTCGATCCTCTATGTTGTCTGACCGTCCGATTCCGTGCGCGCCGCCGATCGTATTGAGCTCTCTAATGAGTGCCACGCCATCCATCGAACGTGCGTTTAGTGCGACCGGAACGCCATCCTCAAATTCCAGTTCGATGATCTCTGATGCCGGAGCATCTTTATCTTCGGGTGACACGGTCCACTCATATATCTCTTCAGGTGGGATGAAATACGGATCTTCCAGTTTTCCACCCTCGATGCTCCGGCTCCACAGGTTCTCGTCAACGCTCCAGATCTTCTCCCTGCTGACCGTCACAGGTATGTTATGATCCCGCGCATAATCGATCTCCCATTCCCGCGAGAGGTTTAAGTCGCGCATCGGCGCAACAACATCGAAGTCTGTGGCTCTGAAGATCACCTCAAATCTGAGCTGGTCGTTTCCTTTTCCTGTACAGCCATGTGCAAGCGCATCTGCGTTCTCGGTTTCTGCGACCTCGGCGATCTTCTTTGCGATAAGCGGGCGTGCAAGCGCGGTTCCAAGCACGTAACCCTCATAAAGCCCGTTTGCCTTAATCGATGGGAACAGGTAATCCTTTACGAATTCATCCTTCAGGTCGAGCGTGTAATGCGCATCAGCAAGTGTTTCCGCACGCCGGGTTGCATCATCGATCTCCGATGCGGGCTGCCCGACGTCCGCGACGACTGTGATTACTTTATCGTAATCATACCGCTCCTTTAAGAGCGGGATGCAGACTGATGTGTCCAGTCCGCCGGAATATGCAAGTACTACGGTTTTCATGATAGACATTCCTCAGTATTCTTCTCGGATATGAATGCATTAATCTCCTCTTTGAATGTGGAGTGGGTATCAAACACGTCATCAACCAATAACTTCAATTCGCGTTCGCCCAATAGAAAACTATATGCATGGACAAAAAAATGACGAAACGCCAGGTACTTAGTCAATCGTACTCTTGTAGTTTCAGTAACAATCTTCTCTTTAGATGCCGGTATCAACATGTCGCGATGCCAAGAATCTGAAAAGGGTATTGGAATGTCTTCATCATGCAAAATTTGTTTGAGTATATTCTCAATCCCTGTGTAAAAATTATGTAAAAAAGTACCAATACCTGCCAGCTCAACGATGGTCTTGCTGGGTTCATCTTTAATTTTTTCCAACTCATCAAAGACAGTAGAGACATTTTCCAGTTCCACATCGACCTTTTCTCTTAAACTAACCATACAATTTTACCCCCTCTTTCTCTACCAATCTGTTAAATAGATTGTCTTTGCCAAGGTTGACTATGTCTATGCGCTTTGAGACCTCCATCAACAACTCTCCATAAAATTTAAAGAAAAGCTCGGGTTCGATCCCCTTTATGCTGATATCGATGTCATTCGGGTCTTCTTTATCAATACAGGAACCAAATAGGATTACTGTACTTACATTGTATCTTTTTGCATATTTTAATATAATTTCTTTATCTTTTTCCGATATCATTTGTCTTTTTGCCTCCATTATGCATTTTTTAATTTCGCCTGACGTCTTCAACATATATGACGTTGCTGAAGGGACAAGGGCGAAGTCCTCAACATATATGTTGTGTTATCTGATGGCCACACTATTCATTTCTTAATCATCTCTTTCAGTTTGTCCGCAGTGTATGACCGATCGTACTCTGGCAAGTTCGAGAAATGTTATTTTTTCATTTAACCATTTCCTTTTCGCTTACCTTCAAATAACGCAGTATATCCGAACCTGCTTCGCTCACAACCTTTCTCTGAATCGAACTTCTCAGCCATATCGTCTTCTCCTCCTGTTATCTGTAGGTCCTCCAATGAACTCTTATCGCACATATCCTTTGCTAAACCCCTCCGCGGCATTTGTGCTGATTACGGCCCCCGTCCAATACATACTTGGATGCGGGCTGCCCGACATCCGCGACTACTGTGATCACTTTATCGCAGTCGTATCGCTCTTTCAGGGGAAGGACGCAGACCGATGTGTCCAGTCCGCCGGAATATTCAAGTACTACAGTTTTCACAATCGGCATGAAATTATCTCCTTCGCATCCCATTAATTAAACTACCGGACTTTGGTGATATGTTTGGCATGCTCACAGATCACACCCTTCCGGATCAAACCGTTAAGTAACATAAAAACACAAACAAAGAACGGATCATCACATGCCAGTAGACTCTATCGGTACAATATTCGGCGAGACCGGGTTTGCAGACTTCAGGTTCACGGTCTCAGACCATTCAACAAAACAGGGTGACTATCTCAAGATCTGGCACGAGATCGACGGTTGGGTGCTTGCCCAGGTGGTCGCGATTACCAGATTGGACGACGATCGGGGAGATTCGAACGCTGACCGGGTGGTTGCAAAAGCCATGGTCATCGGATCGCGGCAGAACAGGATTCTAAGGATACCGAAAACCCCGTTTAGCCCAGGGGATCGGATATTCCACGCGGATCCCGAACTGATCGCATCGACGCTTGGACTCACACGCGGTAATGTCTATCTCGGACTTCTGGAGGGACAGAGGATACCTGTACATCTCGATGCCAACGCCCTTGTCCAGAAGCATGTAAGCATCCTTGCGAGGACCGGCAGCGGCAAGTCGTATGCCGCAGGTGTCATCATGGAGGAACTCCTCGATCAGGATATCCCGCTTGTGATCATCGATACGCACGGCGAGTATACGTCGCTTAAGGATCCGGCAACCGAAGGGGACTTCGATTACTTCGAGGTTGTGCCGGAAGGGTATGCTGAGCGGCTGACCATATATACACCAGCAGATAGGGTGCTAAATCCAGGGGCAGATACGGTCTTCCGGTTAAATGGAGTCAATCTCAAAGCAGCTGACCTCTCAAGGATTCTTAATATCCAGTCGAGCAGCCAGATGGGCGTCATCTACGAGGCGATACAGAAGATACACGCTGAAAAGAACAGGTACACGATCGACGACATCATCTTTGAGGTCGGCAACAGCAACGGCAATGCGAAATGGGGTGTGTTAGGCATTCTTGAGTCGATTCGGGAGACCGAGATATTCTCGGAGAATCCAACACCGATTCAGGAACTGGTTGTGCCCGGGCGGGGATCGATCATCGACATGAAAGGGGTTATCCCTGATATGCAGGCGATGATCGTTGCACGGTTGTGCGAGGAGATCTTTGAGGCAAGAAAAATCAACACCATCCCGCCAATGATGCTCATTATCGAGGAGGCGCACAACTACTGCCCCGAGAAGGGATTTGGTAAGACCGTCAGCACCGACATCATGCGAACGATTGCATCGGAGGGCAGGAAATTCGGGCTTGGGATGATGGTAATCTCCCAGCGCCCGGCACGCATCGACAAGAATGTGCTCTCGCAGTGCAACACCCAGATTGTCCTCAAGGTCACCAACCCAAACGACCTGCAGGCGATTCGAAAAGGGCTTGAAGGGATCAGCGTTGAAGCAGAGGCTGAGATCAAGAGACTGCCGCCGGGGGTCGCACTGATCGTGAGCGGCGACATCGAGCGACCGATAGTGGTCGAGATCCGCGCACGGAAGAGTAGGCACGGCGGAAAGTCTGCGTCCGTGATCGAGCGCGAGCCGCGGCGCGAAGAGCCGCGGGTGGGGAGGGAGCGCGAGCCACTGTTTGCGCCAGAGAAGAGGGGGGAAGTGGAAGAGCAAGTATCTGCTACAGAACAGAAACCACTCGAAGGCAAGAAGACCAGCAGTCTATTTGCAAAGGTTTTCGGAAGCGGAAAGACATAGACTGGTATCTATTTTTGCTGCGAAGTTTCACATCACACAAAAGAACTTTTCGATAAACAGAAAGGTTTAAATAGCAGAATGTGCACACAATAAATCGCACTCGTTTATGAATAGGTAAGTGTGAACAAAGGAGGACATTTCAATGAAAACCAGAACTGTGGACATGATGCCAACATTCCTGCTGATCGCCGGAGCAGGCATTCCGGCAGTGACAATGGCACCGGTTCCGGCACCGGTTCCGATCGAGGATTTCAGTGGTCCGGGACGGCTCAATCCACGACGGTGTGGAGCAGACTCCGCCAGGAAATACATCTTAGCAAATCACAGAGAAAAACAGCAGGGGTGGTGCGCATCATGAAACGAAGAAACAAATTCGACATCATTATTGCGATTCTTGATGTGGTCTCAAGTGGCGCGAACAAAACAAAGATAGCGTATAAAGTAGACCTGAAGTTAGATCTTGCAACAGCATATATGGAATTGCTGCTTGAAAGAGGGATGGTCAGAACAAACGGAAGTACCTATGAGATGACCGCGAAAGGAGAGATATTCGCTAAGAAAGCTAAAGAACTACCGATTTAGCTCTCTGGCAATTTTATAAATCTTTCTCCGTGGTCGATGAGTTTAATCGTCTTATTATCGGAATCAAACGCAATAAATCCGAATTCGGATAGAAAACCAAGAATTTTCATCGATTTTGCCGGTGTAATGCCGATATGCCTGGTGACCTCTTCGACCGCAATCCACCCGCCGGTATCCAAGTATTCCAATATGTTCTCCAATGCATAAACTGCTGCTGTCACTTGCAACTCATTTGTTCTTCTACTTCTAAAAAGTTTCGATTGTACCCGGCAGGATAAACCTCTTGAGCGAGACGACCAGCGGTCCGGAATCAGAAAGACATAGACATATCTATATTTTTGTTGCGAAGTTTCACAGCCCACCAAATAACTTTTCGATAAACAGAAAGGTTTAAATAGCAGAATCCGCATACAATAAATCGCACTTGTCTATGAATGGGTGAGTGAGAACAAAGGAGGACAATAACAATGAAAACCAGGGCCGTAAGTATGGTACTGACTTTCCTGCTGATTGCCGGAGCATGCATTCCGGCAGTGTCAGCAGTGCCTATACCGCCATCACCCTCATCAGTACCGCCATCACCAGTGGTGGTGCCGATGGGAGACTCCGGCGATCTGACTGATACTGACTTTCAGAAACTTCAGATTAGTCCGCGGCACGCTAATATGGAGTTAGAGCCTGGAAAGAGTGATGAGATCACCGTTACGGTGACAAACAAGGATAATATGACTGTACCGGTGAACCCTATAGTTGTGGATCAACCGTACAGCGATTATATATTCGACGAAGACTG
>JAYEGI010000194.1:0-2494 GCA_034659035.1 Methanobacteriota archaeon | reverse complement strand
GCCTACCGACGTCAGGATCTCCTCCCGCTCCAAGACCTCGCGTGATCGATTTTCCTACCAATATCTTCTTATCAGCCCTGCATCGATCCAGATCCTGCTTATCGGTATTGATTGCGATGATATCCACGCCATCGATGCCGATATCATGCATTCTGGTCGATGTGTTATTTCCTGCGCCACCGCAACCGATGATCAGGATGCGTGGCGTTCCTATCAGATCCGCATCAGCAAAGTCTTCACTCTTGTTGTCGAATTGCCGATGCAGTTCCTCCTTCTCAGTGTAGCCTAGTGCGTTGTTTACAATTGTTTGCATTTCCGTCCCCTCATGACATTCTATGCGTTTTGCATCCCTATTTTCTATAGTAGATACCTAAACAACATTGATATTAATCACATATATAGTTTGTGGGTAACTACTCAGGTATGTTGATTGGTCTCCCGATTGCGATCCTGTATTTTCTGGCAAGAAAAATAACCGCGGAGGGCGCAGAGGAGCGATAGAAGCACATAACTGTTTATCCCCCCTCTGCGCCTCTCTGCGTACTCTGCGGTTAAATCCCCTATTGGTTGCAGTATGCTCCAGGTCCCGGATAGTTCCTGCATAGTGAAGTCCCCTGAATAGTGGTTTTAGGTACCTGAGTAGTTACGTTTGTGGGTGGTGGGGCTGCCATGACTCATGACACTGACCGCGGCCCAAAAAAACCGTTGCATTTACAGGTATAATCCGGACAAACCGCAACCACATAGGAAATTAAACCTCCATGGGTATGCATATCCCTCATTCCGGTAATCTGCGCGATGCAGTAGGCTTTGATACCCAAATTCCGCGGTTAAATCCCCCAAATTCAATCCAACCAGGATTTTAGTCCCCTGACTTCTGACAAAGAAACGTGCACGGAATATCAAGAGTGTAGAAAGTGCGACGCCTTAGTTCATGCGAAGACTCGCATCGATGAACGAGGCAGGACTCATACTGACAAGCTCGATCAGGGCATCTCTCAAATCCGGACTCTGCGTGCTTGACCGTGAGGTCAGGCGTATATGGAAGGACATAGAGTGGGGTGCTACCATCTATGAGGTGATGGCACGGTTTGGGGGGCGGGCGAGGACTGCTATAGTCCCCCGCTTGCCCTGGCAAAATGCTCCCCACACCCGGCAGTCACACACGCTTGACTCCGCACATATCGCGCAGCGTCGCGCCAAGCTCAGACTCCACGATATGGCTGACCCCAAGCGTCTTCGGGTGCAGATCGATCTCGACCACGACCGTATCATGCCCCATCTTCTTAAGCGGGAGCACCTGCCGCGGACCATTGGTGATCGATATCACTTCCATCCCTGAGAGCGACTCCATCGGAATCGCGTGCGGGACTCCTGATATGACCGCGAAATCGAAGTTATGGTATTTCTCGCCGATGATCTTTCCTGCCACCGTTCCTGCAATCGGGTACTCATCAAGCCCGCCGATCGTCTCGTGAATCTCAACACCACGCTCGCGCAGGTCCCTAAGGATATCCACCGCATACCGCCTGATTCGCGGAAGCCCGATCTCGGTATCGAGGTTTGCGATGTTGACGATCTTTGATTCCGACCCGATATGCTCTGCGCATTCGGAGACCGCTAGAAGGACGTCAGCAAACATGTATGCAGTCTCCTTCTTTGCATTTAAGATGTTGACGCAGTTTTTCCCGTCTTTCAGCAGTCCCATGATCCTCTCTGCAACCTTGTACTTGAGATCGCCCCTCGATGGCTCGAGATACTCCTTGCTCGCTGCCCCATGCTCCTGCTCAAGCCGGGTCGCCTCATGTAATAGCCCGGTCTGCCGTTTAAGCTCTGCATCATTGATGATCCCTACGTCCCGTGCAGCTTCGAGAGTCATGATCACTCCGCGGGTGTTCTCATGGTATCCGGCATGTACCTCAACCACGATCACCGGAATATCGGTATCGACATCCTCGATCGCCTGTTTGAGGTCCTCGCCTATGATCATGCTGGTGCAGGTTCCAACGATCCCGATACGCTTCGGATGCCAGAGGTCGATGACTTTTTCGAGTAGCGACGAGAGCGCTTCTCGCCCGCCAAAGACAAAATCGGTCTCGTCCATCGCTGTTGTGACAACCCGCAGGGCGTCTTCTTCGAGCAGGCGTGCGTGTTTGAATGAGCAGCCCGGAGGTCCGTGCAGGATTGCGACGTCGGCATCCAGATCGCGCAGCGTGTAAAGAGCAGCTACGATCGCACTTGGACGCGGGTGCATTATCTTAATGTCGTCCATTGTGATATTTTTGGACACGTCTGGTATTAATATTTGTTATTCGGAGGGGGGTCAATTCATCTGGTGCTCTGGTTCATTTCAATTAAGAATTTGAGAACAAATTGTGGAAATGCGGATCGTTCAATCTTCTGAACCATTTCCAGAGGAACATGAGACTATTTTTGGAGCGGAACAACACTCATCAGAATTGGAAGTAGAAAGATCGATCCGGAGGCTATAATG
>JAYEGI010000193.1:0-2532 GCA_034659035.1 Methanobacteriota archaeon | reverse complement strand
TCCCTCAATATCCTTTTAGCACTCTCCTTTGGAATCTCTGAATACTCGACAAAATCAACGGGTCGGAAGATCGGGCGGGAGAAGATAGCATCGATCGCCTGAATCGAGTATTTCGAGCGTGTAATCGTTGGCACCTTCTGTTTCATGTCATTGTACAGCCCCATAATCTGCGTTGCTTTCTGGCTGTTCTCCTCTGCCTGTTCCATGATGGCACGGAGGAAAAATGATATCCACCCGTTCCAGTTCTCATCGCGGGAGATTGCGAGCAGGCGTTCATAATATTCATCCCGGTTTCGCTCAAGATAAGCACTGATATAGAACATGGGGTTGGACAGCATCTTTTTACTGTATAGGATCAGAGGAACAAGCATACGTCCTATACGACCGTTTCCGTCTCTGAACGGGTGGATCAGTTCAAACTGTGCCTTCAAGATTGCCAGTTGAACCAGAGCGTCCTTTTCCTCGCTATGAAGATAGATCTCCCAGTTTGAGAGCGCATCCATAACCATCAGTGGGGATGGCGGGACAAAGGTCGCCTCTTCAATCGGCGTACCCGGAGGTGCGATGTAATTCTGGATGCGGCGAATCTCGCCCGGCTCCCGGTCTCTGCCTCTGGCACTTGTGAGCAGGATGCGGTGCAGGTCACGAATCATGTTGGTGCATAGGGGACGTTTTTGCAGATAATCGACCGCCGTATTCATTGCCGTGCGGTAATTCAGGATCTCCTGGATGTCTTCATGTTTTTCAGGTGTCAGATGAGCCTTTGAATCTGATTCATACTGCAGCACATCCTCAAGAGATGCCTGTGTCCCTTCAATGCGTGAAGAAAGCACCGCTTCCTGTGTCGCCATCGGAGAGAGCAGGATATGGGGATTAACCATGCCCCGAAGAATGCCGTCATACCGTGCAAGTGCAGCGTTTGCCTTGCCGATGTGCGGAATATGAGCTATCCAGTCGATAGTTTCCAGCGGCAACGTGTCAGGAATGTGGGGTTCCATCACACCATCCCCTCAAGCATCCCGGCAATCTCCGCTTCGATACCTTTCAGGTCAGACTCGATCTCCTCAAGCGGTCGCGGCGGGGTGTATTTGTAGAAGTAGCGGTTGAAGTTGATCTCGTAGCCAACCCGGGTCTTTGATTCGTCCACCCATGCATCGGGCACATGCGGCAGTACCTCACGAGCCATATACTCGGCGATCTCTTCCGTAAGCGGTACGTTCTCGTAATCGCGCAGTTCCGAATCAGGCTCTGGATTTCCCTTTTTGCCGGTGCACATCTCCGCAGTATCGTCCCGCTCAGAAAGCGCCATCAGAATGGTTTTGAATAGCGGCAAAGCGACCTTTACACCAGAGTCCTTGAATGCGTCCCCTAAGAGCTTCGTAAACTCGTCGTGGTTCTTGATTACACCACATGAAGAGAGTGAGCGTGTACCAAGCGCATCCAGAATCGACTGCTGCACCTTCACACCTTCCGCGATCTCAGCATGGGCTTTCTCCTGATCCTTGCGCTTCTTGCTGGTTGCCAGATTAACAAACTGTTTGGCTTCCCGTACCTTCAAAAGCCTCTCAGCGTTTACCACAAAGTTAAGCCTCAGGGGTCGCTCCACAGTGATGCGCTGGTAGCCGAAGTCCGCGTTGTCAAATATCCTCACGTGCTCGCACTCAATAAAATCGCCATAAAGACGGGTGATCTCAGCGATGTGATCCGGTTTACCATCGCGCCCGTCGCCTATCTCGTGGCGTTTGTTGCCAAGGCTCTTTCGCATCTTCGTAAAGAATCCGGTGGCATCAATGAGCTGGATCTTGCCCCGGCGGTGTTCCTCCTTGCGGTTGGTCACGATCCAGAGGTACGTGCTGATGCCGGTGTTGTAGAAGAGCTGGTCCGGAAGAGCTACAATCGCTTCAAGCCAGTCGTTCTCGATGATCCACTGCCGGATATTGCTCTCTCCTGACCCGGCAGCTCCAGTGAAGAGCGGCGAGCCATTAAAGACGATTGAAAGCCGCGTACCACCCTCTTCCGGGTCCTTCATCTTACTGATCATATGTTGGAGGAACAGAAACGATCCATCATTTATACGCGGCAGTCCTGCACCGAACCGCCCTCCGAACCCCTGTTCTTCATGCTCATTCCGGATAATGTTCTGCTGGGGCTTCCACTCCACCCCAAATGGCGGGTTAGCCAGCATGTAATCGAAGGTCTTATCCGCGAAATAATCATTGGTGAAGCTGTCGCCGAACCGGATGTTATCTAAGCTCTGACCCTTGATCATCATATCAGAACCGCAGATAGCATAAGATTGTGGATTATAGTCCTGGGCAAATACCTCAAGCGTTGCATCGGGATTTAATTCACGAAGATATTCATCAGAAACAGTCAGCATCCCGCCGGTTCCCGCTGCCGGGTCGTAAAGTGTCTTCACGATACCTCTGGTTGTCAGGATGTCGCTATCTGGAGCAAAGATCAAGTTGACCATCAGCCTGATGACTTCCCGCGGGGTGAAGTGGTCGCCAGCTTCCTCGTTACTGGCTTCAT
>JAYEGI010000192.1:0-2546 GCA_034659035.1 Methanobacteriota archaeon | reverse complement strand
AGAAGTTGAGAGGAGAGGGAAATCAGTACAGGATCAGAGAAGGAAAATACCGGATGCTTTATGAGATTGATCAGAAGAATAAAATAATCACAATCTACCGAATTAAGTTGAGGAAGACCGCCTACGAGTGAATCATGGCAATAAGGATGCAGGGATGGTGATCGAATTAAATTATACGATTCAGATCCCGAAGAAATAGACACCATTAAAAACTTCAACTAGGAGAACTAAACGGATTCGAAAGATGCACTGATAATATTTCAGGAAAAACAGATCAGACGAACGTGGCACGATACTCAGTGGTACTTCTCGGTGGTTGACGTAAGTCTCAGCTCTGTCAGACCGCCCGGACCGCACCGGGGCGACGTCAGAGACCGGGCATCCAAACAGCATGAGTTGTACCCAATTTGGGTACAACTGAAACTGCAATCACCAGATGGCAAGCACTCGCAACAGACTTTCGCAAACACCAAAAGCACATCATAATACACTGGAACCGCCACCACACCGCACTCAGCTACGAGACGACAGCCCCTGACGGCGGCAGGCTGGAACTAAAAACTCCACAGGAACGCGAAAGCCCGCTCTTTTCGCTGCGCAGGATCCCCCCGGACGACACGAGCGATTCCGGCGGAGGCATCCGAAAGCGCACCCGGACGTTGCGATGACCCGATCGAAAGATCCGGGACTGGGACGATTTTGTCCGATTGGGCGGGACCAGTGTTCTCGATTCCGATCTCATTATTTGTAGTCTGGCGACAGAACTGATAGCGAAAAACTCTTGAGATTCAATCGGCAACGTAAGATCAAGTGGGATGGGGCTTTACCGATGCTGATGATGCGCCTGTACCGGCATACCACTCTCATGCAAGTTCCCGGACGCGAGATCGATCCGGCAGACTCATGGAAAAGTTGTGCACGATGCGACTTGAACCATCTCAATCAACCATCGGGAAATCGCCCCCTGATTTATCGCACCATATCAATATTTCCGATATATCTTGCTTTTGTGCCCTGTTTCCATAACCATGATCAGCAGGCGATCCTCGGTTATGCCTATGATCACCCGGTATTCACCTACGTGGTGGATGTAGAGTGGATGGCGTTTCGTCCCTTTGATCTTCTTGACATGAGCGTAGGGATCCTCCCTGATACCATTGATCGACAGAATGATCCTCTGCGCAACATCTAAGGAGAGATTTTTGAGATCCTTTCTCGCTTTTGCAGTATAGTTGACCTTGTAGCTCATAGCAAGTCAAACTCTTTCATAATCTCTTCTTCGGAGTGTAGGCGCCCCTGTTTGATGTCTTCAAGTGCCTCTTCGATTCCCAGTACCCCCTCATCGCTCAGTGGTTCGCAATCGATCGCCAGATTCGTCAACCGCGCAACGACTGAATTATATGATTCACGCGGATGACGTTTCAGATTCGTTAACAGGTCCTTCACACTGGGTTCTATGCAGATCGTTGTGGTAGCTGCCATATAGGATACTATAGATTCCTATATGTTATAATAGTATCCGGTTCCCTGACCCCGGTCACAAGAACCCCTCGCAGGGATACCGCTCGTCTGTCTTGTAATTGCGCCATGCTCGACGAAGATTGCGTCTGATGCGGACACTCACAGAGGGGGCGTCTCATATCGCCGGGGTTTTTTGCGAGGCGGTTGGGGCTTGAAGGACTTACTGCTATTTTTACTGATTTTGTTTGCGTAAGGTGTCTTATCGGGCATATTATGGGGGTACAAAAAGGTTATCCGTACAGAACCCAATTTCATTAAACATGGAAGCAATATCAATAGAACCAACAGGAGAAATGCGTATAAAAATCAAACGGCTTTCAAAGATACGATATATGGCTACACCATCGTTGGTAAGAAAACTTATCGATATTGGAATCGAACACGAGTTGAAAGATTATGCTATCGGGCTTTTCCGGGACAAAAAAGTATCCCTGGGAAAAACGAAACTTTCTAATTTATTCTGGTCGGTTGAAAACATGATGCCAACCCGGCAAATACAAATATGATTAGATGGGTATAATCAGTGAAACCAGTGTTAATCTGTTGCTAAAACAGTATCATCCACAAATTAACGCAGATGGACACAGATTATCGGTGTAAACAACTTTTCAGATCGATAGTGATCCATTCTAACAGCTGTGGTTGCGTAAGACGATCCGACGTTCCCAGAAACTGATAAAAGGACTCTCTTTTCAACTCGAATCAAAAAATTAAAAAGCCTTCAATCCGGATATATCAGATCGCATTCCGGATAAACTGATACAACGTGTCCGATTCCCCTATCATCAAATATAGGCCAGCGATTATTAAAATTCCAGCTACAACATATTTAGCCATATATGTATAGCACTTTCTTTCCACGTCTCCTCCTACTTTTATGCTTCTTAGTTCAATATACGGAACCGGCGCCCTTCTATACCAGCCAATAACTTCTGCTTCTTGGTTATTGTACCTTGCCCGTCTCAATAACCCGAAGAAAAAGTCCCATAACGGTATTGGCTGTCGGTAATCAAGAAATATGATCC
>JAYEGI010000191.1:9555-10981 GCA_034659035.1 Methanobacteriota archaeon | reverse complement strand
GACACCCTCTTCCTCGTCCGCGATCTCTATGAGCAGACCTTGATCTACGCCAGATTCGGCGCGAAGGCTGCTGAAAAGGAAACAGAAAACACATGACATGGGAGCACCACCGTATCATCTTCAGACTCATAAGCCCGCTGCATGTGGGGTATCGCAAGGTCGGCAACCTGATGCAGACCAGGCACTACGTCCACGGCAAGATCCTATGGGCAGCACTCACCGCCAGACTCACACGCGACCATGACAACGGTGCTGATGGGGGGGCGTACAAGACGATTGGAGAGGCTGTGAAGAAGCATTTCCGCTTCGGGTATCTCTGGCCCGCGATACCCCGTAGCAACACGGTTGAGAATTGGGACGACGTGAAGACTTTATTCCCTTCTGACTGGAATGGTGCGAATTTGGAATGCCTCGAGAAACTGTTCCCACGCCCAAAAGTCTTGGAGAAAGTCGAACCTGCCTTCGATTACCTGTTTCTGGACAGTTGCGCGAGTACTGCCTCATCTCCGCACAGTCGTGGGGCGCTCGAAGGCTCCCTGCACGACACCGAGTTCATCGCCCCTCACACGCGAGATAGCGGGCAGCAAGTATATCTGGCAGGCAGCCTCTGGGTGGAGGTGGAGGAGCTACCAGAGAAACTGGCAAGATGGGAAGACGAACTTAACGACCTCAGGTTTGGCGGGGAAGGGAGTTATGGATGGGGGCGTGTACAAATGATCAGCAATGACTCCGATAACGGCTCCATCGATCCTGACAACATTTCATGGTCCGGCCCAATCCCGGCGCACGTCAAGGCAAGGGGGGCAGAACAAACAATCCATGGAGCAATAGAACCACTGGTCGGCTGGGAGATGCAGGAAAGTGGCAGACAAGCACCGGGGAATGCAACCATCGCTTTCATGCCGGGCTGCAGTGCCGGAATTGGTACTACTGAATTTACTATAGGGACGTTTGGTGTATGGGCTGTGAAACAGAAATAATATATTTTACTAAATTAAAATATTTTTATTTATCATCGATTTGCGATAGTCGCGACGGGGTTTGGAAACATGAATGATTATCACAAAGATACGCAACGTGGAGAGGGGGTAAAATGTGAAAATACCTGTTATTTTTGGTTATTATATCATGGAAATTCGGGTACAGATGTGAGGTCGATTATCGCAGAGCTACGCGGTACAGAGAATGGCTTAATTGTGAAAATATCTGCTATTTGCGATTTTCGTATTATGGGCGTGTGGGTATAATTTGTCGATTATGGTTGATTATCGCAAAGCTTATATGTGGTCAAATCTACCAATATCGTGCAGGTATATCCTGTGATTAAATGGAAAATAACCGTCGGAAATCGGACTTTCAATTTCGGGAAATGTGTCGAAAACCGATGGTGTGTGAAGACCAGACCCGCTTAATAGGGGATTGAAAC
>JAYEGI010000191.1:0-9455 GCA_034659035.1 Methanobacteriota archaeon | reverse complement strand
CGTGTGAAGACCAGACCCGCTTAATAGGGGATTGAAACGATCCTTTAACCCCGCTTATAGCTTATGTTGGCTGCTGTTCTATTATCTCGTACGTTGTCGCGCTCGATGATGAGAACGCGAAAGCCCGTTTCATAGAAAGATATAGCAAACCCCCTCTGCCAGAGCAATTCTCGATGCATTTGATCCGATTAGGATAATTAAATCAGATAGAAAACAATTTAATTTAAGTACAAATTTCAATCAGTAGAAAAATCGAATTGATTGGATTTGATAGGGATATTTACGCGAATGTTATATGATTGGAGCGATAGTTATATGATCGCGGAATTTGGGTATTTTCGCAGATACGGGTATGGACTTTAGTGACACCGTATGTGCAGCAGGAGAAGATGCAAGAGGTGTGCTGTATTAGCTAAAATCAACACAAATATTCTGCCAGTGGACGGTTACCACAGTTTAGCGGAATCACCATCAAAGAGCGCGAAAGAGTTTGTGAAAACTCTTTCGCGAACTCTTGTGGTGTAAATAAAACTCACCGCGCGGACTTTGCAACCCGCTCAAGGCTCTGCTTCTGGTTGATCGAATAACTCCTCACATCATACGATGCAGCAGCCATGATCTCGTCAGCGAGACTCGTTATCATAGATCGCTTGCTCTTGAATGCGGAACGACGCGCTCCTTCGGCGAGTAACCGCAGAGCAATATCCACTCTGCGCTGGGGTGATGTATCGACAGCCTTCGGCACAGCGATCCCACCGTATTTGAGACGGACAACCTCCTCCCGAGGTCCTGCATTGGCGATGGCATCGACGAGAGCCTGTGCCGGGTTCTTCCCGGTCTTCTCGTGGATAATATCGAATGCGGATACGACGATGCTGTAAGCACGCTGCTTTTTACCGGTGTTTGCCGCTTTCTGCATGATCCTGTTGATCAGCCGTTCAACAATAGGCACATCAGACTTGTTGAACTGCTGGCTGCTGTGTTTGCCGCCGGTATGAAGCACGATTCTTGGACTGAGATCTACATACCGCCTGATGCCCATATCCATAGTTTCGACCTCTGCCAGGTCCCATTTGCCAAATAACTTATCCATCTGATCACCTGATTGGTTTCTCTCTACGCCCGATCACCATCTCGTGAAGCGTCACGTCGTTTACAGCAGTCACCTTGAACCTGACACCAGGCAGGTCGCCCATGGAACCTGACATCATTCCGCCGATACGTTCGACTGTTACCTCGTCGTGCTCATCGATGAAATTGATTGCACCATCACCCGGACAGAATGCAGTAACCTGCTTTCCATTCTTGATTAGCTGTATCCGGACGCACTTGCGTATCGCGGAATTTGGCTGCTTTGCCTCAACTCCAACCTTCTGGAGCACGATTCCACGCCCCTGCGGAGCGCCGCTGAGCGGATCTGCTTTGATATTCAGGCGGAGAGCGCGGCTGCTGTAGTTACGATCGCTCCATCTGGATTTCTTTCGGTCTTTTTGTAGCTTGCGAGCTGCATATTTTCCTTTGCCCATGTTATTCCTCCTCTCTTGCTCTCTCGAACTTAAACCTTATCTGATTATCACGTCATCGATGTTATGATGTCGCTGCGCGAGCATCCTCATCTTTTCTATGTTTCTGCCATCCCTGCCGATCGCAAGCCCCTTCTCGTTTTGGGGAACGTCCACATACACGATCCGCCTTCCGCCGCGCACCACCCGTTCGACTCCAACCACCTTCGCGGGCTGCGCCGCGTTCTTCATAAACGTTTCGAGGTCCTCGGTATACTCCACAATCTCAACTGGCTTGCCGATGGATTTCTTGACCCTATTGATATGTTCACCGTTTCTGCCGATCGCAAGCCCCATGTCGCCGGTTCTGACCACATATAGTACCCGATCACCTTCGTCGATGCAGTCTCGCGCCGTAGCTCCTGTAAGACTCTCGAAGAGCGCGATGTACCTGACACCTTCTGTGGTAAGTCTAATCTCACCCACGCTTATCACTCGATCCCGACTGGTGCCTCTACTGCTTCTGATATCTCCAACACATCCAATGTCTCGATAGTTTCAGAAGTCTCCGGCGTCTCTTCAGGTTCGAATATCGCCATGATCCCTGAATCCCCGGGATCGAGGATGGTTAGCGCAGCAATGTTATACGGCTTCCCGCACGCAATGCCAAGGTCGATGCCCATTCCAGGATATTCGATTATCGACGCGTTAGAATCTAATATCTCTGCCCTAATAGGGGCAGGGCAGTTCGCAGCAAGCACAACCGTTGTATCGCTGTTATTTTTTACGGCATCCTTGCTTACGTTTGATCCGATGAGAACCTTTCCGGATCTGATTGTTTTTCTCAGTGCTTTATTTAGATAGATGTCCATTCATTTCAACTCTCTTTTTTTGAACTGCAGTTTTATTGAAAATACTGGTGTGTCACTCTACTTATGCGTTTGGTGTGTATCCACAGCCGCCGCAACGATTCTGGCAACCCCGTGCTGATCCCAGTTTCCCGAGTTTATCACGAGATCATACACCTCAAGATCACCAACATCGATGCCGTAATATTCCTCATACCGCGCGGCTTCACATAACTCCCTCTCCCGGATATCTGTAGCGGCATCGGTAAGTAGTGTCCCCTCGCGATGTGAAACCCGCGCTGCCCGAACGTCCTGCGGTGCTGTCACGAATACAGCAAGATCGGGGTCCGTCATCCATGCCGAGAGCCTACCTTCGAAAATCACGTCCTTCTCCTCGCTTCTTGCATCCGAGGCGATCTTCTTCTGGAACCGATCAAGCTCCCGGTCGATCCCCCCATCATCCGTGGCGGATTCTCCAAACTCCTCAAGCGTCAGCCCCTTCTCTTTTGCCATATTCCGAAAGATATCGCCTGCCGAGACGACCTCGACACCGATGCGTTCCGACAGGATTTTGGATACTGTGCTGGTTCCGCTTCCAGGCAGTCCACTTATCGTGATGATCATTAAGTATCAGGATTGTCTTACAGATATTTAGCCATATCGGGAGCAAGGTTTTCGAAGAACCGTACCGACACTTCCCGAGATCCGCCCCTTGTCCTGATCTATGCTTCTTAAGTATCAGAAAAAGATGCAATGATATCTACCGCTTCGAAGCAGCTCTTCCCTCTGGCTAAAATGCCCGAAGATGCTAGAAACGATGTCGATAGCTAGATTTTGCACCCCATCATGGTTATGCTGATATTCAATTTACTTGTTCTTTTATCCTTCAACCAAATGCGATCGGTGCAAGAACGTATCTTTCGGAACACATTTTGTTGAATAATTTTTCATTTGGAGACCATGAATCCGTACCCGCGATAGTTACACTTTCTAGTATATCCACGGCTTCCAATTGCACTAAATATCGGGGAAGTTTGATCCGCATTATCTCAGCGCCACTGTAGGTCTCTATAAATGCGGACTCTATTTCCAAATAGTCTTGAGGGATGACAGCACCGTATTCAAAAGATCGTTCATAGCAGATTCCAGACAGTGTCAAGTGTGGACCAATCACTTGAAATATACTATCTACTTCTTCATAGCCCCTTTCGAAAAAGAATGAGAGAGCTTTTTGGACAGTTTCCTGGACAAGGGTTAGATTCTCACTGATTTTACGTTGTATGTCGTGGAACCTAGGCTTGTCTATAATTAAACCTTTGTTAGCAGCTATCTTGACTTCATCGATATTCTTGAAACTCATGAACCTGAGCTTCTGCGGTCTTCCCGTCGTGACATCATTGAATACTCTGGGATAATTGGCATGAATCGGTATGCTCCACAACCCCCCTTCTTTAACTGGAGTTTCGACATGCGGTATGTTACCGATAGTACTCCTGATCCAGTTGTATGCGATCTTCTTGGCACTTTTATCATCTATGGGTAAATCAAACAACACAGTCTGACTCAGTTCCCCTCATCTCCTAATTTTGATTGTGGGTTTGGGTCGAGAAGTATTGCTTGATTGTACTCTAACTCCCATGCCGGTGCAAAAACTTCATGCAGCATAAAACGCTCCGAACCTAGCCAAGGATTATTAAGTACAATATAATCTTCAGTAGCCCCTATTACAACGCCTGCATGACATGGACCACGAATTCCATCGGTTAAAAATTGACAGTTATACAGTACAATACTTGGAATCCCTTTCCCGAGTTTCGCGCTGAGTTTACCCATACTCACATTTTCTTCTAATTAGAATATAACCCCTTCAATCTTCGAGTTGAGTTTTGTGATGAGGCGCGAATCGACGTCTGTTCCGGTAAATCTTCTTGTATTGGTTAATGGTCATAATCTCGTCGATGTCCATGTTCGGCACAACATTCCGTATAATACGATTACTATATGTATTTTTCATATATTCCAAACACATTTTTATCGAGTTTACCATACCGGTCCATTCGATGTCCATCTGTGGAAACCATGGAACTTTGAGCACCTCAATCTGGTTATCCATGGGATCCAATATTTTTCGTCTCATCGACATAAACCTCCTCCAGTATATTCATGAAATCAGATACCCCTGATACGCGCCAGCATACCCATCTGTCTCGCTTGCAAGCCCCATAAACAGCAGTTGCACGACACGCGCACCGCGCTTTAACTTAAATCCCGCCTCATTAAACACGATGAGCAGGCACTCACTCTTTCCCTCGTAGCCGGCATCCCAGACCGCGGTCTCGACGCTCACTGCAGAGCGTAAGAGACTCGATCTCGGTCGTGCGATTGCGATTGCGTCTTTTGGGATGTGCACGATCTCACTGGAAACGATCTTGTAACTACCAGCAGGAAGATCGATCCAGCCGTCACCACCGAATGCAAGTTCGGTACATTCCGAGAGCACCCGTTCGCTATTCTCGAATGCGATTGCGCCGGCGCCTGTGCTAGTGCCTGTGCTGGCACCTGTACCAGAGCCGGAACCTGCGCCCGCAAACGCAAAGATGCGATCGACTGTGAGTTCGCAGCCGTTCACCTGTATCTGGGTGTCAGGATCGATCATATCCTCAACAAGCGGAGGATCAAGCTTCATCAGTTCGTTAATTTCATTCTTTGATAGAATCATTTATGGTTCACCAACTAGCTGCGTACCAACAAGTGAATCCGCGGTAGATATAAACGCATCTGCCGCACCTTTTGGGATTGCAGCTCCAGAAGCGATGCTATGACCGCCACCCCTGCCGCCCACAGACTCAGAAGCGATCCGCAGCACCTCCGCAAGATCAAGTCCGTTTGCGACCAGGTACTTCGTGCCCCTGGCAGATATCTTGATCCTGCCATCGCTATGGTTAAGGACGATACATGGCTGATCCGGGTACAGAAATCCGGTAACCGTGCTTGCGATGATGCCTGTGCCCTCCGCATCATCGAGCATCAGGTACTTGATATGGTCCCCGTGCTGTATGGATGGCTCGGCTGCCTTTATCTCGCGGACAATGGTGCGCTGGTAATCAACAACCGCTCTTCTGGCATGGGCAACGCCTGCAGGATCCCGGAGGCAGAGCGAGAGCGCAAGAGCCGTGTCGTTTAACCGTGCGCACGCATGCAAAGCTGATACGAAGTCATCGGCGTTATGGATCACCTCGCAGTGCAGTGTATATACGTCACCGATGAGATTTTCGATGACATCAGGACTGCTCCTACGCAGCAACTTCAGTGCAATCGCTGTTGCAAGTTTTCGGAGCTGCGGCTCAGCAAGTTCGCTTAATCTGCCGCTGCCGCTCACGCCCATTTCATCAAGAAACTCGCTTACCTTCGCAGCATCTCCAGTGATATCGAGATAGAGGTCGATGTTGTGTTCGAGAATATCGGAGACGTCCCCATCCCCTATCCGAATCCCCTTCTTCACAGATATGCTCTTGCTCTGCACGCCATCTGCGAGTAAGTCTGCGTTAGCACCGATCATCAGTTGCTTGTCCCCAATCGCGCCTGCTATGGCAAGTCCCGATAAGTCGATATTCTCGCTACTGAGCCCTTTCGCAACCGCATAGACCGCACCGGACGCTGATAACTCGAATGCGCCATCGATCCCCACCAGGTGCGGGTTCACATGCGGGCACGCCAGATCGCCGGTTGGCGTGTGGTGATCTATCACGAGAACATCGCCTGTGACCTCGGTTATAATGTCGGAATGTCCGCTTCCCATATCACAGAAGACCGTTAGCATCCCCTCATGATGATCCGCATTCAGCCGGTCTACAAACCCGCGATCAAGCTGGCTTATGATAGTTGTATGGAACCGCTTACCGAGTCTTAAGAGGGTGTGACAGAGGATGCCTGCTGCTGTTAGCCCGTCCGCATCGTGGTGCGAGATGACCCGCGCTGCATCGTGAGTAAGGATCGATTCCGTTGCGTCACGTATCTTTAATTTTTCAATCATGTTAGAACCCGTATTCTCCGATCAGTGGCACGAACACGACCCCACCTTTCTTCTCATTCGATATCACGTCGTTTTTATGAATCAGGTACAGTTCCTGCGTGTACTTGCCGATCGGGATGGTCATCCTGCCGCCACGTTTCAACTGGTCAACAAGCGTCTGCGGGACGGCAGGAGCGGCGCACGCCACTGTGATGAGGTCATAAGGCGCATGTTCGGAAAGCCCGAGCGTGCCGTCGCCTGCGGTGACGACGACATTTCTGTATCCGGCATCTGTTAGATTCTGCCGTGCAAACTCCGCAAGCTCAGTGATCCGTTCGATTACGTACACCATGCCTCCAGGGCCGGTGAGTTCCGCAAGCACCGCCGCATGATACCCAGAACCGCCACCGATTTCGAGTATCTTCATCCCCTTCTCGATCTCGAGCAGCGAACACATAATCCCGACTATATGCGGCGCGGAGATCGTCTGACCGTGCCCGATCGAGAGTGGATAGTCCTCATAGGCATTCGCTATATCACTCTCGCGCACGAAGAGGTGCCTGGGTACGTTCCTCATCGCATCAAGCACCTGCTCACTGATGTGATCGCCACCGATCTGTCGCTTCAGCTGGCTGATTAATCGTGCATGCAATAGTTCAAAATTAGTATTGGGCAACCGCATCGTGTTTAGTATAGTATCTGTCATAGTATCCCCTCATAATCGCGCAAATCCACAATTCCAAGTTTCTTACTCATTTTATCGATCACACTGCCGTTTATGACACGTCCGAGATCGAGCTTTGGTGTAATAGTATAATGTTCCCAGAAGCCCCATCCCGTCAAGCCGTCGCGGTGAGGTTATAACGACCACGTCATCGAAATACCTGGTCTTTCCGATCTGGCTTATTCTTCTGCTGAAGTCTATGCCCTCGAGAGGGACGTTTTGGTATCCACCAATCTCGAAATATGCCATGATGAAAGTTTCCATCGCAATACTTATAATGTGTATGTTTGGCTTGTTCGGCGGATCACCAGACTTTTGCAGAAGTGCAGCCATTCGATCGTGGATTGCAAGATTACGTTGTCGCCTGATGCGCATTTGCGGAACTTCGTAAACTCCTGTCTTCGATAGGATGCTCGTTAGAAGGGGTATCGATCTAAAAATACATTTACACCTCTAATATGCATAATATACGTAAATAAGTGGAAAATAAAGATTTTAGCCACAGATTAACACCGATAAACACAGATTTGCGTTTTTTAGGCATATTTTTCAGAAAGATCTGAGATGAGTTTTACCACACCTTTTGAAGTGGATACCTTTTTTTTATCCCAAAGCCGGAAGAGCCGAAAGAGCCGAAAGAGCCGAAAGTTTAATTTAATCTGCACACCTACCCATCAGAAATGTCTGCAAGAACAGAAGATGGTGTGATCATCGGACTTGAGATTCACGTACAACTGAATACACTTAATTCAAAGTTATTCTGTTCATGCGGGCTTGATTACCACAATGCGCCACCAAACACCCACACATGCCCAGTCTGCCTTGGTCTGCCCGGGTCGCTTCCGGTACTAAACAAATCTGCTGTGAAGAGCGCTATAAAGGTTGCTCTTGCTATGAATTGCGAGATTCTGCCACAGACACAGTTTTATCGTAAAAATTACTACTATCCGGATCTGCCAAAGGGATTTCAGGTCACGCAGTACGATTATCCCATATCAGTCAACGGATACCTTGCCATCGAAGGCGATGAGGGGCAGGGGGTCAGGCGCGTCAGGATCAACCGAGTCCACATGGAAGAGGATCCTGGAAGGTTGGTGCACGAAGGTACGATCGACCGGTCGAAGTTCACGTTGGTCGACTACAACCGTGCCGGTGTGCCGCTGCTCGAGATAGTGACAGAGCCGGACATCCGAAGCCCGAAAGAGGCACGAAGATTCCTGAATAAACTCAGAAACATCCTCGAATACCTCGATGTATTCGACGGGGATCTGGACGGCGCGATTCGTGTGGATGCGAACATCTCGCTTGCCGGCGGCGAGCGGGCCGAGGTTAAGAACATATCCTCCTACAAGGGCGCGGAGCGTGCACTCTCATTCGAGATTGTGCGCCAGCGAAATGTGCTGCGCCGTGGCGAGGTTGTTGTGCAGGAGACGAGACACTTCGATGAGTTGCGCGGCGTCACTATTTCGATGCGGACAAAGGAGACCGAGCACGACTATCGCTATTTCCCGGAGCCTGATCTTGTTCCGATGCGGATTGTGGACTGGGTGCCCGCGATCAGAGAAACGATTCCGGAACTTCCCGAGGCGCAGCGTATACGATTTCTTAAGGATTACGGCATAACAGAGAACCATGCCGCCACGCTAACGCTCGATCCGAAACTCGCAGTGTTCTTTGAAGACGTTTCCGCCGCAATCGACCCGAAGCTCAGTGCTTCATGGATCGTTGACGTGCTGAAGGGGGAACTTAATTATCGCGATCTCGAGATCGGCGCATTCGAGACCGCGGATATGATTGAGATCCTGAAGTTGTTTTCGGACGGCGTGGTTACTGAAAAGGGTGCAATCACAGTCATACGTACGATTCTTGATGAAGGCGGCACACCCGGTGGGATAGTGTCTGAAAAGAAAATTGCGAAGGTGAAGGAAGACGCTGTCACGTCTGCTGTCGATGGGGTACTTTCCGAATGCACTGATGCGATCGCCGATTACCGGCGCGGGGAAGCGAAA
Organism: Methanobacteriota archaeon; assembly: GCA_034659035.1. GTDB lineage: Archaea > Halobacteriota > Methanosarcinia > Methanosarcinales > Methanogasteraceae > Methanogaster_A. Next base: position 360 of record JAYEGI010000191.1, on the reverse strand, counting down.
GCGCTTAATTACCTTGTCGGGCAGGTGATGAAGAAGACGCGCGGTCGGGCCGATCCACAGGATGCGAGAACCCGGCTCCTTGAAAGGTTGGACTCCGATTAGCAGTGATGAAATAACCTGACCGTCCGGATCACGGGGAGTTGTTTTATATGGGAGTGTCAGAGCCGTAATAACTCAATTTAGATTTGAGAGATTTGTTTTTTTACGAAAAAGGCCTGAAAATAAAACGCGAATGGTATGTGTTTAGCTCACTAAATCGACATCGGTAGGCGGTGTAATTTCGTATATTTTTCGATTTTTGATAATGGCTACAATTTCCAGATTCAAAAACGATAACAAGCGGAATACCCTGAGAACTCT
>JAYEGI010000190.1:0-2563 GCA_034659035.1 Methanobacteriota archaeon | reverse complement strand
CCAGTTACCAGATGCTTGACCTGCTGATACTCTCGATACTGATCGGCTTTGTGCTCGGCTTGATATCAGGACTCATCCCGGGCATACACACGAACAACTTTGCGCTGATCCTGCTTGCGCTCTCTCCTGCCATCGCAGACCTTGGATTCTCAAATATCCACATAGCGGCGATGATTCTTGCAAACGCGATCACACACACCTTCTTAAACATCATCCCTTCGGTGTATCTTGGAGTGCCCGACGCGGATACAGCGCTTGCGGTGCTGCCGGGTCACGCCATGCTGCTTGACGGGATGGGGATGGCAGCGATCAGGTTGTCAGCCCTCGGCAGCGCAGGATCGATCGTCGTGTCGTTGCTGATCGCAGCTCCGCTCGTTCTATTCTTCGGGCATTATTACGACTTCATGCGCGAGAATATGGGCTGGATCTTGCTGATGATCGTTCTGCTCATGATCCTCACCGAATCCGGAAGATACGTCGAGGGACGGGGGTCTCTCGTGCATCTGAAGTACAAATTCTACGCGGTTGTGGTTCTCCTGCTCTCTGGTACTCTCGGAGCGATCGCATTCGGAAATACAGACCTGATGCACCCGTGTTTCCAGTTTGGTTCACCTTCGATCCTTCTTTCGCTACTGACCGGCCTCTTCGGCGCGTCCGTGCTGCTGATCAGCGTGCTTACGAAATCGGTCCTGCCTGAGCAGCGCCAGCATCCACTGAATCTCAAGTCGCGGTGGGTGCTGCGCGGCATCGCGGTCGGAAGCATTGCAGGGGCGATCGTTGCGTGGCTTCCAGGCGTCTCTTCAGGTGTTGCAACAGTGCTTGCACGATTGGCGATCAAAGGAGATCTCGAACACCATCAGACAAGGGCTATGGAGTTTATAGTCTCGGTCTCCGGTACAAATACCTCGAACGCCATTTTCGGATTGATCGCACTCTTTATCATCGGTTATCCGAGAAGCGGTGCTATGGTTGCAGTACGGGATCTGGTTGGCGAAACGCTGGATTTTCATCTGGTTTTGCTTTTCCTGATAGTTATCGTGCTAGTTTCGATTGCGGCTTACGCTGCCACGATATTTATAGGAGATCTTGCCCCCTCTGTGCTCGCACACTTCGATTACCAGAAAATATGTATGGCGATCATTATCGGGCTTGTCATGATGGTGATTTTGTTTAATGGCGTCTTCGGGATCGCCATCTTCCTTGCAGCGGTGCCGATCGGGATGCTTCCATACTACATGGGCGTCAAGAAGAGCCATGCGATGGGCGTGCTGTTGCTGCCTGTGATGATGTACTATTTTGGGGTGGGGTAAGCTCGTGTGCGATCCCCCCTGTGAAAGAGATGACTATGCATGCATGCATCATGAATGCATCAGGTATCAGAGTAGGTTTGCGATTTTTAAGAGTGTGTCTGACCATACGCCGCCGCAGCCTCGACAAACCCCTTGAATAGCGGTGCTGGCTTTTCAGGTCTCGATTTAAACTCCGGATGAAATTGGCACCCGATAAAGAACCTGTGTAATGGAATCTCCATAATCTCCATCCGGTTCCTGTTCTTTCCGGAAAAAACCATGCCATGTGACTCAAACTCTCCGATGTACTCTGGATTCACCTCGTACCGATGTCTGTGCCGCTCGATGATATTCAGACTGCCGTACAGCTGGTGAGCAAGCGACCCATCGACAAGAACTGCATCGTAATTCCCGAGACGCATACTTCCGCCCATATCCGTGACATCGTGCTGCTCCGGAAGGAGATCGATCACAGGATACGCAGTGCCCCCAAATTCCGAACTGTTTGCATCCTCAAAGCCGAGCACGTTTCTTGCAAACTCAACGACAGCCAGTTGCATGCCGAGGCAGAGTCCGAGAAACGGCACATCGTTCTTTCTTGCGTATTCGATCGCCCTGACCTTCCCATCGATCCCGCGCTCGCCAAATCCGCCCGGAACAAGGATCCCATCAAACCTCTCGAGGGCTGCCCGAGCCTCTGCCGCGTCATGGAGGCTTTCCGAATCGATCCATCCGATATTTACCTTGCAGCCGCATTCAATTCCGGCATGCTTGAGTGATTCCCGGATGCTCGTGTAAGCATCCCTGAGATTAATATATTTCCCGACAACGGCGACGGATACCTTTTTCCCACTCTCATTGATCTTATTCATTCGTTTAACGAGTTCCTGCCATCCTGTGTGGTTACCGCTCTTCTTAAGTTCGAATCTTTCACTGAGATAATCTGGTAACCCCTCTTCCTCGAATATCAGTGGAACATGGTAGATATCCTCAGCATCGGGAGCGCTTATTACCGCATTTGGTGGGACATCGCAGAAGAGAGCGATTTTTTCCTTTGCATCCCTTTGCAACATGGATGAACACCGGGCGACGATAATGTTCGGATAAAGCCCGAGTTCCCTTAGCTCCTTCACCGAATGCTGGGTCGGCTTGGTCTTCTGCTCTCCTTGCGCATCGACCGGAACAAGCGTCACATGCACGAGTGCGAGATCGGATGGCGCCTCTTCCCGCTGCATCTGCCTCGCCGCTTCGAGAAACGGCATGGACTCGATGTC
>JAYEGI010000189.1:0-2566 GCA_034659035.1 Methanobacteriota archaeon | reverse complement strand
TCCGTAGAGGATGTGCTTCTGAAGAGCCGGATGAGGGAAATCTTCAAGTCCGGTTCTGTGAGGGGGTGCATAGCAGCCTCGGGGCTATTACCCCGGAAAGAGGTGGCTATGTGCCCTACTTGACATGCAGGCACTTAGTGACATAAAAGTAGTTACTTTAGTGAGATGTGTAGTGGGCTACTGTGCGATTTACGCTGATTTTTGTGAAGATATGGGGGATAGTTAGTTGCGTGTAAATTCCTGCATCTCAACCGAAATACCAATGAAGACCAATCCCTCATTCCGCGATCAGTTCCAGTAACTTCCCATGAACCTGTCCATTTGATGCGATCATGCTAACCCTCGATCCGATCGAGAGTTCGCCACGAAGCCGGGCGCCCGCTGTGTCGGTGACCGATCCGCCAGACTCCTCGATGATGAGTTTTCCTGCAGCGATATCGATCACCCTTAAGTACCTGCGAAAGTCGACAAAAGCATCAAGAACTCCTGCTGCAACATAACAGAGTTCCAGCGATGCGCTTCCGAGAACCCGAATTCTCCGCACGATTCTTCCGAGATCAGATATCTTTGTCGAGTCTGTCCGATAGGCATAAGCAGTCACACTGAATTTCTGCAATTCATCGTTTCCTGATACGCTGATACGTTTTTTATTGCAGTATGCCCCACTCCCCGCCTCTGCATGATAGATCTCGCCTGAATAGAGATTCCGGACGTATCCGAATGAGATGTCAGCGAGATCGTATCCACCGATTGCGATGGAGACTGAATAAAACGGAATTCCAGCCACAGCATTAAATGTCCCGTCAAGCGGATCGAGAACGAGCGTAAAGTCGATATCGCTCTTGGTAACATCAGTTCTCTCAAGCTCAGCCCTCGTTCCATGAATCACTTTCTCGCCACACTCCTCGCTGATGAGCAGTATCCTCCGCCCGTCCCCCCTAAGAACCTCGATTGCAGCATTCTCTGCCACCTCATCGATCTTCTTCGTGGGTGTGCCGTCAGCGCCGATGTAGAGTTCCCTTCCTGAGTCTGCCGTGCCAATTACGGGCGCGATCGCATCATCGATCGCAGCAGAGATATCGCTACAGAGTTTCAGCGGATTATCCATGGTAATCGGTGTGATGCATGAATATAAAAGGAGCGCGGTTCTAATACTAAAACGATGAACGAGGTAACCGGTGGCGTGTGCGCTGTCCGCGGCGTGCGTGCGTATGGAATCAAGGAAGGTAAGAACGGGCTTGCGGTGATTACTGGAATCAGAAGCAACGCATCTGCAGGGGTTTTTACGAGAAACAAGATCATTGCAGCTTCGCTTGTCGTCACCAGAGAGCACCTTAGAAGCCAGCAGCTATCAGCGATCATCGCAAACAGCGGATGCGCAAATGCGTTTACAGGGGCGCAGGGGCTTTCCGATGCCACCAGCATGGCAGAAATTGCAGCAGATAGGCTCGGAGTCCCTGCCGGTTTGATCGGTGTTGCGTCTACGGGTGTCATCGGCGTGTTGCTTGATATGGGGTGGATAAAGGATCACATCGATTCCGTGATTGCGGGATTGTCTGGCACGGCGGAGGGAAGCACCGCGGCAGCCCGCTCAATCATGACAACAGACACGTGTCCGAAGGAGTTTGCGGTCGAACTCTCATCAGGCGTCCGCATCGGCGGTATCGCAAAGGGCTCTGGCATGATCTTTCCGAATATGGCAACGATGCTTGCATTCATCTACACCGATGCCGCTGTACCCTACGAGACACTTAATTCGTGCCTGAAACGTGCTGTAAATCACAGTTTCAACATGATCGTCGTGGATGGCGATACTAGCACCAATGATATGGTGCTTCTCACAGCGACCGCGGAGATGGAAATCGAGATGGAAACGCCAGATGGGCCGGGGCTGAGTGAGCTGGAATTTCAGGAAGGGCTCGACTGCGTCTGCACCGAACTTGCGAAGATGATCGCCCGCGACGGGGAAGGCGCGGAGAAATTCATCGAGGCGAGGGTTACCGGCGCAAAGACGGACGAGGATGCGAAATGGGCAGCGAAAGCGATCGTCAGGTCGCCGCTTGTCAAAACCGCGGTCCACGGGGAAGATCCGAACTGGGGGCGGGTGATCGCTGCTGCCGGGTATTCGGGTGCTGATCTGGATCCTGACCGGGTCTCACTTGCGATCTCTGGCGTGACTGTCGTTGATCACGGTGGGATTGTTGATGGTGCTGTCGTGGATATGAGTGGAACGGATATCGAGATCGCGGTGGATATGGGGCATGGTGCTTGCGAGGCTGTTGCGTGGGGATGCGATCTGACATGCAAGTACGTGCGGATCAATGCTGATTATACGAGTTGAAACAAAAGGGGATAAGAGTTGAAGGCGTATGAGTGGTTAACGACAATTGTTAAAAACCCAGAAACACGGGCGTTTTTTTATTTATATTTTAGTTTATCCAATACCTTCGCCACCTGATTGGTAAAATTAACATAAATTTTATCATATCTAAATAAAATTTTTTATTTCTGAATGACTTTTATTACGATACATCGCGAGCAATAAATTTATATAGTTTGGCATATT
>JAYEGI010000188.1:0-11061 GCA_034659035.1 Methanobacteriota archaeon | reverse complement strand
GCGACATCATTGTTGCCAACACTATGGTCATCTCACTGCTCCCGATCCGGCAATGTATGTGCCCGGGACGGCATCCATAATCATCGGTTTGATGATAGCAGCGGTCGAGATCGGGACGAATAAAAAAATGGTGATCATCGCGCCACTACTTCACCCAACTCAACTCATATGTTTCATCCACCGCACCCTCTGATCCGGGTGTTAACACAATACTTCCACCATCTTCGTATCCGATGATTCTATCGCAGGGGTGCAAACTCTTTCCGTTGGTGCGATGGTGGTTTTTCGAGTTGGTGAGAAGTGTTTTATCATATTAGCTCAACTCCACTAAGTTAACAGCTCCACTTGATGCGGAAGTTGATTGATCTCCAAAACTTGAGTAGCTACAACTGTTCTTCCGGATATCCCAACGCTTCTTTGTGGTATCTGGCACCGAATCTATAGTATCGATTAGAATCTCTTTTAACGCTCTTTTCATCATTACCTCATCCGCCCATCCTTTCCGAGTAAGAACAATCTTTTTTTATAGCTTGTCTGCCCCAGCACGTGGATCACCATTCTTCTTACTTTTTTGTCGGGATCGCTCTGCACCTCCTTTAGAAGTGGCAGTATCTCTTCGGGGTGCGTTCTCCCTCGGAGTTCAATCCCGTGCACGACTGCCCGCCGGATCATTGGGTCATGGTGATGCAGAAACGTTCTTGCAAAATAAAGCGTGGGTTCCCGGGTTCTTCTCTCCCATCCGCTTCAACGCGCCGATCATAGTGTTTCTGACGGAGTGGTGCTCGTCAGCAAGCGCGATTTCAAGGATCCTGGTAACGTCGTCGGTCTCTGTTCCGCACCTTTCCCCGGTTCTGCCTATCTCGCCGGTGACGTAAACAGCAGTCTGCCGCACTTTTTCGTTATCGCTCCGGAACAGATCTTCAAGGATATTCAAAATCCGCGCTCTTGACTCCGAATGATCGTGGTAGAGCCTTCCTGTGATCGAATAGGCATTTTTTCTGATGTATGTGTCGCCGTCAGCGGCACATCTCCTGACGTTTTCAGAATTTTCGCACTCCGAATCTTCTTTTATCTCCTGCTCCATCTCTCCGACGAGTTTCGTTCTTTCCTCCTTCGAGAGGTCATAAAACTTACAATTCCCGCATGTAATTATGTCACCCTCTCCTTTTCATAATCTGTTCTGACCAGCAGCATAAAATAGTAATCGAACCACATTGACACACAATGGTTGCAGTTGGCGTACACGTATCCATCGCAGGCTCGATAGACCGGGCTGTTGACCGGGCTCAGAAGCTGGGGTGCGACACGTTTCAGATCTTCACGAGAAACCCGCGGGGCTGGCGGTTTAAGGACCTCACCCCGGAACAAGTCGAGAAGTTCACAACGAAGATCGAGAGATCCGGCATCTATCCGCCGGTCGCTCATGCGCCATATCTTCCGAATCTGGCATCTCCGAAGGAGGATGGTTACAGCCGCTCGGTCGATGCGCTCACAAGCGAGGTGCTGCGGTGCAGCGCGCTTCACATCCCATATCTTGTGACGCATCTCGGAAGCCATCTCGGAACCGGAACGGAGGGTGGTGTGACGCGCATAATATCGGCTGTGACTACTGTGATCGGTGCGTTCGAAGAGATGCGCCCGGAGGGGGGCGGTTCTGTGATGCTTCTGCTTGAGAACACCGCAGGCACAAAAAACAGTGTCGGGGGGCGCTTCGAAGAGATCGGGCGGATCATCGGTGGGGTTAAGCGCGACGATCTGGTCGGGGTCTGCTTCGATACATGCCACGCATTCGCTGCCGGCTACGAACTCAGGACTGCTGACACGCTCGATGCGACGATGGCGCGGTTTGATGAGGTGATCGGGCTTGACCGGCTGAAGCTCGTCCATCTGAACGACTCGAAGGGCGGCTTAAACTCCCGATTGGACCGGCACGAGCATATCGGCATGGGCTACATCAGGGAGGACGGGTTTAAGGTCATACTGCACCACGATGCCATCAGGAAGCTCCCGATGATACTCGAAACGCCGGTTGATGATCGGAGGGATGATGTGGGGAACATTCGGATGGCGCGGATGCTTGCAGAGGGATGATATGAGCGCGATGAAACAGACAAAAAAGCCGTTTGACAGGTGTCCGGTTTGTGATGGGGGAAGTCCTTGCTGATGTTTACCTGCACCGCGGGAGACGTCTCTATTCGCAGGAAACTGTCAGGCGCTTTTGGAAGGATACGTGAAAAGTCAGAGTTTGGAGGAGTGGGTGACTTTGGAATATACTTATAGGTTCGGGCGTCCGAATATACCATCATGTATCCAACGGAGAGGCTAACCACTGTTCTGGTACCGAAACACTACAAGACCAGATCTATCCTGATCGAAGATGCATTTAGAGCGCTTTTAAATTTAAAACCATGGTTAAAGGTGGAACTGTCGATAGAGCTTTATCTGAGGGGGGATGTATCGCTTTTGAGGGCTGCAGAGCTTGCGGGTATGGATATGGAGAGTTTTAAGGAGATGTTGAAGGCGAGAGGATTTAAAATAAGCAGTTATATTGGGTCCGAAGAGGAAATTGAGCGGGGACTGGGGTTAATTTGAATGCTCATACTTGATACCGATATCGCAAGTGCGTTCGCCAAGTCAGGACATTTTGATGCGCTGATAAATCTTTTTAGAAGTGTTGGAATAACAACATCAGTCTACGAAGAACTCTTAACACCCATGGAGTACGGATACGGATATCCAAAGACGATATTCGATATGACGGAATTAATAACCGTCTCAGAGGACGAACAGAAAGAATATTTGAAGATCAAGGAAAAACACGCTAAAATTGGAAAGGGCGAGTTAGAAAGCATCGTTGTTTGCTTGAACCGGGGATATTTGTTCTCTTCTTTTGACAAAAAAGCTCTAATGGTGGCTAAGGAGGTTGAAGTAGAGATCATCACCGCAGGGGTCGTTTTTAAAGGATTGGCGGTAAAAGGGATCGCAACGAAGGAAGAGATTTTGAAAATAATCAGAGATATCGAAAGTTCAGATAATAGAGTGATAGTGGTGGAACTCTGAGTGCATGATCACGCCCATGAACACAGATATCAATGAGATCGTTCGGATCCTGAAAGACCAGAATACAAAATTCGCGGCTTCCGCTATCACGAAAGTCGCCGGAAAACGTGATCCGTTCCTTGTCCTGATCTCGTGCCTCTTGAGTCTCAGAACGAAGGATGCTGTGACCTCTGCCGCTTCAAACCGCCTCTTCTCTCTGGCTAAATCGCCTGAGGGGATGCTACAGTTAAGCACCACCGATATAGAGAACGCGATCTATCCTGTCGGTTTCTACCGGAGAAAATCCGTGCAGATCCTGGAAATATCGAAAACCCTGATCGAAGAGAATGATTCAAAGGTTCCTGACGAGATCGATGATCTTCTGAAGCTTAAAGGCGTTGGTAGGAAGACTGCAAACATCGTGGTCACCCACGGGTTTGGAAAACCCGGAATCGCTGTGGATACGCATGTGCACAGAATCTCGAACCGGCTCGGGCTTGTCCTGACAAAGACGCCGGATCAGACCGAGTTTGAACTGAGAAGAATCTTGCCGGAGGAGTACTGGCGGGATTTCAATGATCTGCTCGTGGTTCACGGGCAGAATGTCTGTACACCGATCAGCCCGAGGTGCAGCGGGTGTCCGATCGGTAGGTATTGCAGGAAGGTTGGTGTTGCGAGGTCAAGGTGAGTGGTAACCGGACAATCTAACAAATCATTTTAGCTCCAGCTTATTCCACCAGTCCCACTCCCCCACTCCGAAGAATTCGGATGCCCCGTAGATATCCTCGAAGAGCTGGTCGTAGATGAAGTATTTGGGTTCGTACGTGATCATCTCTGCGCCGAGGCTTCCTTCGGTAGCGCTAACAGTGGGCTCGATCGCCAGATATTTCTCACCCCGCAGCGGGACGATCACCCATGCATGGCCGTACCCATCCTGCCAGTTGTCTCTGGTTGCGATGTATGCGGTCACGTTGTGGCATTCGAGTTTCCATTCGATGTATGCAGCCATCTCAGAGCAGTCGAAACTCGAGCACCGGTACGGCATTATGAATCCCTTGCCAAGCAGCCGCTTCACCTCGTTATGGGTGTTCTGAAACCGGCTCTTAGGAATGTAATACGGATCAGGAATATCTGAAAGATCCTCCTTAGGAGAAGGCACCTCCTCCGGATCAGGTGGGTCTGGCACATGGGATGCGAAGCTCCCCGATCCAGTGTTACCGACACCAACGTTCTCGTTGAAACGTCCGATGTTGGCAAAGACCGTATCCACATATGCGGCAGCTCTATGGCTGTGGTACATGGCATGACTGTCATCTCCTTGCGAGGCGTATTCGGACGCCTGATATAGATCAGATGCCGACTCGTTGACGCTGCGACGGATCGCATGCAGGATAGGGAGTTGGGCATCATAATATGCTTCATTGGATCCGGAGAGCGAAGCGTTCTTGACCCGGCGTTCGAACGACTCGATCGATGCGGCATACTCCAGGTTCTTCCGTTTCAGTTGCTCGCATTCTGCCAGACAGCCATCGTATTCGCGGTCGTTAAAGGATGTGATGGCACGGTTTAGGGACTCAGTTATGGTCTTTAAGTGTAAAAGCACCTCCGACTGGCTCTCTTCCGGATTAACATCTTGCCAACCGCTTCCACTCTCACTCCCACTCTCACTCTCACTCCCGCTCTCGATGGGGGTTTCAGGATGTACAGTACTCTCGTGGACGCAGCCGGCAGATAAGACTACCAGTGCCAGCGAAAATACCAGTGCCAGCACCACCCAGTGCATTTTAGAGTGCATCATCCTTATGCATCTCTTGAACCAACACATTTTAAAGATAGTACATGAAACGTACGAGAGTAATGCTTCCCACAGACCTGATAGACCGCGTGTACAGGGGTGAATGTACGAAAGATGATGCTGCGCTGCTCGCGACTGCGCCGCCTGCCGAACTCTTCGGACTGGCAGATGAATTGCGCGCAGAGGCGGTCGGAGATGTTGTCTCATACATACCCAACCGAAACATCAATTTCACAAACCGGTGCATCGGAACCTGCCGGTTCTGCGCATTCAGGGAGTCTGCTGGCTACCGGCTCGGGATTCCGGAGATCCTTAAAAAGGTAGAGGAAGCGGTCGGTTTGGGCGCAACCGAGGTCTGCATCCAGGGGGGGCTTCTGCCGGATATGCACCTGGCAAATTATTGCGAGATTCTCGAATCGGTCAAATCCGAATTTCCGAAGGTCCATATCCATGCATACTCCCCGATGGAGGTCTGGTATGCAGCAGGCAGGGGGAGCGGGGCGGGTGGTGGTGGAAGCGAAGACCGGGATCAGGCTGGTGCCGCCGTAAGAGATGCGCTTACCGCTCTAAAGAAGGCAGGACTTGATACGATGCCCGGAACCGCAGCAGAGATCCTTGTGGATGATGTGCGCGCGAAGATATGCCCGGGTAAGCTGAATACCGAACAGTGGGCGGGTGTCGTCAGGACTGCGCACAGTCTTGGCATACGAACGACCGCAACTATCATGTACGGACACATCGAGACTGTGAGGGACCGGATCGATCACCTGTTACTGATTCGCAACCTGCAGGACGAGACGCATGGATTCACTGAATTTGTGCCGCTCTCGTTTATGCCGTACAACAACGAACTCGGCGAAGGGATGCTTGCAGACGGAAATTACGGCAACACCGGAATCGATGACCTGCGGATGCATGCGCTTGCACGAATCGTGCTCTACAACCACATCCCAAACATCCAGGCAAGCTGGGTGAAGCTCGGAAAAAAACTGGCGCAGTACGCACTTCATTGTGGGGCAAACGATCTTGGAGGAACACTCATGGAAGAAAAGATATCGAAATCGGCGGGATCGACATCAGGTGAATATATGCCGCCGTCGGAGTTCAACTGGATCATCGAGAATGCCGGACGGATACCGATGGTGAGAGATACAATCTATTCCCACCAACGACACCTCCCGCAGTGGCAGTGACCTCGTATACAATGACTGAAAATCTGCCTGCAAAAAACAACTCTCAAATCCTGATTTACCAAACGGAAAGTGGTAAGACCAAAATTGAAGTCCCGCTCGAGGATGAGACTGTCTGGCTGACTCAAAAATTGATGGCAGAGTTGTTTCAGACAACGAAACAGAATACAAGTTCACACATTCGGAATATCTTTTCGGAAAAAGAACTTGATGAAAATTCAGTTGTCAAGTATTTCTTGACAACTGCTGCCGGTGGCAAAAATTACAGAACGAAATTCTACAGTCCGGATATGATCATCTCTGTGGGTTATCGGATAAAATCCCATGTTGCCACTCGATTCCGCCAATGGGCAACCCATCGGCTGTGGGAGTATATTGTCAAGGGTTTTGTTTTTGATGATGAGAGGTTGAAAAATCCTGATCAACCGTTTGATTATTTTGATGAACTTCTGTGCCGCATACAGGATATCCGTACCTCTGAACGTCGGTTTTACCAGAAAATAACCGATATTTATGCGACCAGCATCGATTACGATCCCACAACCAAAACCAGCATCAATTTTTTCAAGACCGTGCAAAACAGACTTCATTGGGCAATCACCGGCACGACTACTGCTGAAATCATTTATGGCCGGGCAAATGCCACCAAACCTGATATGGGGCTCACCAGTTGGCGGGGCGAGAAAGTGCGCAAACAATATGTTACCATCGCCAAAAATTATCTTGATGAAGCTAAGTTACGTGGGCTTAACAATCTCGTAGAGCAATATCTTGTCTTTGCAAGGACAGGCGATGCGCCGCATTCCCCTGTATATGAAGGACTGGACCGGGAAACTGGACGGCTTTTTGCAGTTGAACGACCGAAATATTTTGGAACACGCAGGAAGAATATCGCATGAAATGGCTAAGGAGATGGCAGAAACGGAATACGAAAAATTCAACCGGGAGCGTATACTATACAGTGGCTTAAAAGATAGCAATTTTGATGAGACTTTCAAACAGATAGAAAATCACAAATGCTAAAATGGAGAAACGATACAATGACTAATGCAGCTATAATTGGTGTTGTTGGATATCACAATACCGGAAAGACAACCCTCATCTGTAAACTGATCGAACTATTGAGCGGGCGCGGATATTCCGTAGTCACGATAAAGAACATCCCAAAAGACGGATTTTCGATGGACATTGAAGGAACAGACACATGGAAACATGCCGAATCCGGCTCCGGACTCGTGGTTGCAAGTGCACCGAATGAAACATCGTTCATCTTTAAAAGCGGCATGAACTTCGATGAAATCGTAAGACTCGCGGACGTTGCAACGTCTCCTGATCTGATACTCGTGGAGGGGCACAAGACCGAGAATATCCCAAAGATCGTACTCGGGGATATCGAGATGGACGGTGGCGGGCGTAGATACGATCCCGATGCGGATGATTTCGAGGAGATTCTTGATTACATATCAGAGACGATCGAGATTGCGAGGATATATGCGAAGCTTCCGAAGATGGACTGCGGGAAATGCGGGTGCGATGACTGCATGAAGATGGCAGAAGCCATCGTCCGCGGGGAAAAGGCAATCTCGGATTGTGTGGTGCAGGAAGGGCTTGTGAGCGTTACCGTAGGGGGAGAGGCGATTCCAATGGGTTTCTTTGTTCAGGATATCGTCTCGAAAACGATCTTCGGAATGGTGTCCTCCTTAAAAGGTGTTGATCATGAAGGAACGGATGCGGATATAACCATTGAGATAAAACATGCCGAAAAATAGATTAAAGATCGGGGTCTTCGGGTGTGGCGCGATCGGAAGCGCGATATGTGGCGCAATCGACGAGGGAATCATCGATGCAGACCTCGTCGCAATCTGCGACCGCGATCCTGCGATAGAGCAACTTGCAGACTCGCTTTACAGCCACCCAGCGACTATGAATGTCGGCAGGATGGCAAGATCCGTGGATATTGTGGTCGAAGCTGCGTCCCAGCAAGCTTTGCGCACGATCGCACCAATCGTGCTCTCCGCGGGGTGTGACCTCATGATCATGAGTGTCGGCGCTCTCTCGGATACGGAACTCTTCGACCAACTTGAGGACATGGCACGGCGCAACGATTGCAGGATATATGTTCCGTCTGGCGCAGTCGCAGGCATCGACGGCATCAGATCAGCATCCATCGGACGGATCGACGCAGTCGTGCTGACGACGACAAAACCGCCGGCAGGATTTGCTGGTGCGCCTTACATCGAGGAGCGTGGCATCGATCTTTCGTCGCTATCCGGGGTGACTATGCTCTTTGAGGGGTCTGCCGCGGATGCTGTGCAGGCGTTTCCCGCGAACGTGAACGTGGCAGGCACACTGAGCCTTGCAGGAATTGGGTACGATGCCACGACGGTGCGGGTCATCGCGGATCCGGGAGTTACACGGAATATTCATGAGATTAGGGTTACAGGAGAGTTTGGGGCGCTGACGGTCAGGGTCGAGAATGTTCCGTCGCCTGAGAATCCGAAGACGAGTTATATTGCGATGCTGTCAGCAATTGCGACGCTAAAGAAGCTTACTGAGCCTGTGTGGGTTGGGACGTGAGTACATACGGATTCGGGGGTGTCCGGATTTTTATAATCTTTTCAGATGCGGGTTGTAATCATCAACAGTGAGTTCTATCTCTTGCAGAATCTTTTGTATCAAAGGATGTGTCAAAACCCTCCCTTTGTGATGTGGGGCCGTGGTAGTCCTTCCATCAAGGTGTCTGTAAAACACGTGACTTCCCTTCTGGCGAACTTGCTCAAAGCCCAATAGAAATAGCAGCTTCTCCATCCTTTTAGCATCGATGATCCGAAGCTTACTCAACCTGCCACCTCAACCTGCTGAATCCCTACAAATTCGGGTAGGTGCTCTTTACTATCAATGTCCATCTCCTCCAGGCATAATTCGACCACTTCTTTAAGGTTTTTGTAAAGCTTGTCGAGCGTTTCTGCCTGTGTATGGGCACCAGGGATTCCGGGAACGACTGCTACATACAATCCGGTTTCAGGGTCTTTTTCGATGTATCCGGTTACTCTGTGCATTTTAAACACCTCTTACAATACCTTCACCACCCCGTTCGTTGGCATAACCCGGCTTTTAGCGTTCAGAACCTTAACACGTACTTTATATGTGGCAGATATGTTCGCGAAACATTAAAATTGCTACCGCAAAAACCAGACCCAATTTTAATTCAAGAGATTGGTTGCCGGATAACGAAAATCAGCAGTATTAATGTTGGTTGGTGGCGAGGGTATTGCTCTTATTCTGCAATTTTGAATATACTCCGTTATGCGAAGATGCCATCATTTTCAAGATACTGTTGTTGGCCCAAGTTATGTGTAAGCCACTGCATCATCCACAATCTCACTTCACCCGTGGCATTGCGATAATCTCCCGTATCTGCATCTTAAAGAAACTGTTCGCATGTCCTGGTTTGATCACACATGCGACATCCGCGCCTGTGCCGGTCCCACCGATCGAGATGACCTCGGAATCGTCACTGACCGGGACCATGCCCGAATCCGCAGCCATGATTGTGACCTCGACAGCGACCTTAAACCCGATCCCGAACAGACTCCTGAGGACGGCTGCAATGGTCTCAGCCCGGCTCGCCCCGCCGAGTTTGTCAGTGAATGACCGTTCCACTCCCGATAAAGGGTGCGTCTGTGTAAAGACGGTTGCGCCCATCTCTTCCAGTGTTTTGAGGTTACTCTCCTCAAATAGCCATTTTCCTTCCACTCTTGCGCCGTAATGCAGCGTTGCAACGATCGTCTTGATGCCTGTGCCCTCTGCTGCTTTTGCAACCTTAATCCCTGTCGATCCTGTGGTGCTTGCAACCACGATGTGTTTGATTCCGAGTTCGACTGCCCTCTCGACCGCAGCCCGCACAGTCTCATCCGTGTTAGCAGCGCCCGGCTCTTCGAAGTATGTGATATCTTTTTTCATGTTAACGCCTCTGGTGTCGATCCGGCGGTTTGAAACTCTCACTACCGGATTACCGCCATGATAGTGTTGATCTGATCCATGCGGCTGCCGGGATTCGAACCCGGGTTATAAGCTTGGGAAGCTCATGTCATACCACTAAACTACAGCCGCAGCCACAACATATCATCCGGGTGGCATCTCTTATATCTTTTGGCATGGCGGGGGTGGCGATTCGTCTGATGCTCTGGTTCGGACTCGTATGCTTTTCAGATATTCGAAGCTTGGGGTGGGTTAAATATGACCCTGGATATTATCCCCATCCGCGCCACCTCATTTTGAAAATGGGGCATCCATAGGGGTTGCAGGATTTTTATGGATCTATTGTTTAAGTGTTTTGTTGTACTGGTTGACCTGCATTACCAATTTCCTATCTATGGTGGTGGTACTTCATGCACGCTGGCACGAATCGTAATTTGCTCAATGTCCTCCCCATACTTTAAGTGCATCTCGAAAGTATCTGTTTGCCCACTCTTAACATGAAGAACAATAGTGCCACATATTGGTCCACTATCGGTAATGCCCCCAATTGAATCTCCTCCCGGATTAAAAGTACGTGCGCTCATCAATATATAATAATCTCTATCATACTCATTTATAATAGTTCCATTGATTACAATACCTAGATCCCCTACGTTAGCTGCATCTGGAAGACAAATATCTTTTTCTGATAGGTAACAATATTTTAAATTAGAATCGTTTAAAAATAGTTTGGATTTCTCTCCCTCGCCGGTGAAATATTCACCCGGTTGTGGTGTTAACTGTAAGGTGCTTAAATCCCTTGAAGAAACTGGTTTTAATTCCGAATTATGATTCTGTGTTGCTAAGTTGTCTGTTGCATTCTCTGTAATTTCTGAATTTTTAATGCAGCCCGTTACAAAAACAGTCGTGAGTAGTATTAACCCAATTAGCCATATTTTTGAGTTCATATTACTGATGGAATGTGTTAAACACATCTTTAATTTAATCATTACTTTTCTCACTTTTTTCCTGTATCAAGTCACCAAACCCTGCACTTAAGTCCAGAGTTTGCACACC
>JAYEGI010000187.1:0-2583 GCA_034659035.1 Methanobacteriota archaeon | reverse complement strand
TGGTGTGTGGTGAGTCTACTCAGTTTTTGCATGGTCCGGACAATTGATGAGCGACCATTTAGTATGCAGATAGTGATATATTGATTTAGTGATGGTTGACTGTCACGGGAGATACCAGAGAGCCAAATGTTTCTTACGAGACACCTGGAGATGCTGATATGTACCTCGAAACTCTCCCCACCTCCCTCCGAAACAACTGGAACAGAACGCACGTCAGACTCGGCATCGCGAACTGCTGGCACACCTTCGACACAGACATCTCCGGTTCAAACTGCAGCGATTACACACTCACTCCCCTAACCGATGGTGAATTGGTAACTGCATACCGTCTCGAACTGGATGACACAAGTGGTTCTAATTGCTGCTGGTTCTGTGGTGTTGAAGCATTCAAATACGACATCTCAGACCCATTCCGCGGCGTCTTCTGGGAGGATCATTACCACCGGAGACACGACTCCCCCACCATCTCCGCAGCCATAAACTCTGCCGAGCTTACCATGGTCAACGGAACTCTGTCAGTGGACACATCAGCATACTACGACAACAGCCGTGCTGGAGGCTCATGTGACCAGAACCTGACCGGACTCTGGAAAGACCGATTCTCCGCGTATCTCGAGGGCGAAGGCAATAGAATCCCATTAGAAGAACCCTTCGCAATGAATGAACACGCCAGAGGAAACTACGTATTAAAATTCAATAACCTGCCCCTCGGCACGTATAACCTCAGTGTAGGGATATCAGACAACATAAACGAGAACAACTACTGGACAGAACCTGAAAACAAGATCACCAACGAATTCAAGGACGATTTCGAGGATACTGATTTTTCCCTTGCCGTATGGTCGCCGACCAAAGGGGACTGGCATATACACACCGGCAGCAACAACTACCTCCGGACGACCTCTCCTGCCCCTGATAGCTACGACCCGGTCACCCAGATGCGAGGTACATCCAGCTGGACCGATTACACGGTAGAGGCTGATATCGCATTCATGGATCCTGGAACCGAAGGCTCTGCTGCTCATGCGTATATTCTTGGCAGGGATTCTATAATTATGAGTAATACCTACCCTTACGGCGGCGCATATATAGCAGGCGTGGGTATAAAGAACGATGGCGGGTGGACCGGGGAGATCTCTGTCTTTCGGATATATGATGCGAATGGCGACCTTGTGATCCCGCCAGAGGAACTGGTGTGCTTGGGCAGAAAGCCACTACCTTCCGGCATCGTAAGTGATCTTGCGAACAACTACTGGTGCAACCTCAAGGTGGGATTCGAAGGGGATCGCATAACCGTGTACGTCAATTCACCATCGACCAGTGAATATGCTGTTCTGTCGGTGATCGACGATGTGAATAAGAGGGGCGACATCGGCTTTGGTGCGAGCGAGGCAGGAGGTGGCAACAGTTCGATAAGGAGCGGATACAAATTACAGTGTTTATGCGTGTGGTGGGGGAAGAGTGTAGTCACCACACATGAAAAAGTTCTTATGAGCGAAATTATATTGAAAAAGAGAGGTGCTGAAAAATGGCAGAATCTAAAAAGATAATCGAGAAGATCTGGTGGGTGATACCGCCGGTGGCTGTTGCTTTGTTTATACCTTTAAGAATGGCTGTTTGGGAGATGACACACTTCAATCGTCCTGTTAGCTCATTCGTTAGCCTTTATGCTAAAAACATTTTAATTTCGTCTTTCCATTTTTTGAGTTTTTGGGGTGTAATCGTAACAATATCAACTATTGTATTTATGGGTGCAGGATATTATTTGAGTAGGAATAGATATGTGGTCGTGCGTATAGTTGTCCCAATAATTACAGCAATTATAGGCCATTACATTTCAACAGTACTGATATCTCTCCTCGTGTTTATGTACTAAAGGAGATAACTGGAAGGGGTGAAATAAATGATGAATAAAAAAGAAACTCCCAATAAGCAACCGAAACGTACACGAACACCCTCTGCAGTAATGATCGTGGCAATAGCACTAAGCGTGTTTGTAGGGATTGCACTGGCGGAGAATGGCAGTACGAGCATAGATACAGAGACCGTACAAAACGCAAAGAGTAACACTCATGAAAATGTTGTCGGAAACGCATCTTTTGAAATAAAGGTGCTTCAGGGTAATGAAAGATTGAAATTACCAGAAAAAAGGACGATAGGCGTATCCCAAGAGAGAAGTAAAGATATATCATTGCCGATAGTTTCTCAAAATAATAAAGGTTTAAAAGTATCTTCGTTTAGCAGGAATGGTACCGCATACACATCAGGAGTGCTGAATGTACCCCGGTCAAGTGTCACAGAAGAATGGGAACCATCGAAACTTCCACCTTCTGCGGACATGCTTAAACTCGGAGAAGAGGTGGCTTTGGGAAATGCTTTAACAAACGGGCGTTCGCGATTTGTAGAACCTGATCTCTGGGTTGGTACTGGCACAGACCCGATAACCGACACATCTAAAACCGCTTACGATATCGCCAATGATTATAAGCCATGGCTGTATAACCGTACCGATCAATGTCCTGATGCAGTCTATTATCGTGTTGTCAAGGGACACGATCCTTATGCAGAGTTTGATGCGTACGT
>JAYEGI010000186.1:0-33528 GCA_034659035.1 Methanobacteriota archaeon | reverse complement strand
GGTGCATATCGATTCCACCCCATTCATCCCGCCGTATGCTTTGGCAAGTTCGCCGGGGTACATCAAGAACGATGTCATACACACCTCCCGAGAATCACATCGTTTCATACAGTTATGGTAAATATCAACCATGCTACTTAAACCTATCCGGCCTCCGCCGCCCCCCAGACCGCAGAATCGAAAACATCCATTCCAGATCCCTTCTAGACATCAGCCCATCAGCCACCGCGTCAGCGTATCCGATAGCTGAACCGGAACAGGAACGCATCCAACGTCGGTCGCTCTGCCACAGGTGGCTTATCGCGATTTCCCGATTTTTACCGACCCGCTCACGGATCTCGACGATGCTCACAAAACCCGGGATCTCATCATGCGATCCTGCCCAGATTCCGGGGTGTAAGATGCGCCTCAAAGCAGGTATCGTCCAGCCGCGGTCGTGCGATACGGCGGTGGGGGGAGTTTGTTTGATTGGGGGAGTGCCAGATATGCTCTGATCTTTAATGTGAGGTAACCAGACCCTTCTGACCTGACTTTCAGGTTTTTATAGGCTACACCCCTGAACAATTCACCTTAAACCCCTGCTTCTCAACTGATTTGATTAGTTCTGCTTCACTTAGCACTTTCAGGGTGATCAGAAAGTCTCTCGCACAACAACCCCGTCCTCACTCGCCTTCGTCATGATCGCATGCCCCCCGGCGTCGTTGATTGCGGAAGCAACCGCGTCAGCACCACCTCCAGCAGTATCGGCACCCGAACCGCGGACGAGCGCAACGATGCACCCACCGCCGCCTGCGCCTGTGATCTTTGCACCATACGCGCCCGCATCCCTGGCAGCGTGCACCAGTCGCGAGAGTTTCGCGCTCCCGACACCGATTGCATCCAGAAGTCCATGATCGATGTTCATCAGTTCCCCGACCGACCTGTAATCCCTGCTCTCGATTAAAGGTACGCCAATCTCTGACAGGTTGTCTATGGTATCGAATATCGAGTCCATGACTTTGGGATAACTCTCATGCAGGATTCTGACGTTTCCCACGAGTTCTTTTGTTGAAGAGAACTCTTCTGTGTCCCCGATCACGATATCGCACTCAATCATCCGCAGTCTCGATGATGACACTCCTGGGTTTACCAGCATGGTGCCTCCCATCGTCGAGACCGCGGTGTCGGTCGGCGATGCCGAGCCCTGGACATCCCGCTCGATCCGGTGCCCCACCTCTGCAAGCGTGACGCTGTCCATCATGAGCCGAAACTCGGAATTGAGTGCGCCAAGCGTTGCGATCACCGCAGCAGCCGACGACCCGAGTCCTGAGCCGACCGGAATCTCTGAATTGATCCAAACCGAGACCGATGGGACCGCGAGCGATTCGATGCACCGCGAGATATAAGGATGCACCATGTAATCGATACCTGTCGTTCCGAGAATGGACGAGATCATGGTCTGGTCAGATTCCGAGACCGTTGCGGTGGTGCGGAGGTTGATTGCAGATGCGATCGCACGCTTTCCGTAGACTACCGCGTGTTCGCCGAAGAGGTATATCTTTCCGGGTGCAGAGCAGGTTGTGGTCATGTTATCTCCATTCTTGTATCAGGGTATTTCTTCTGCCGTTTGAGCATTGTTTGCTTTTTATAGCGGGGATCGAGGATTGCCTATTTTTTCAGATATTCTTTCATTCAAATATTCTTTTAAATGGTTTTGAATTTTTCGTATATCTTCAGTATCAGGCAGGTCAGCAATGATCTTCTCAATAATCTGTCTTTGTTGAATCCGGATGAATGTCTGAGTAAAATTGATGTCAAATATCCAACCCAGTTGCAGGAGTTTCATATCATTAAATGTTTTTAACTCATGAGAATTTGAAACCTGGTTGTTAAGGATATCCTCAACGAAGCAAAGTGAATATTCGGGCGTATCAGGAAGTTCAAGCTCCAGTGCAGGGTTGCGATGCTCATGACGTTGTGTATAATAAGTTGTCACGACCAGCCATATATCTAATTTATCCGCATCCCGCAATAATTTTGAATATAGTAAACAATCGGGGTTTTCATCAGCAGGGCCGGGAAGTTTACGTACATTGTGGTACTCTATGGCTTTGTAAGCGATGGAACGTTGTGTTTCTGTGAGCCGGCTTAATACGTCTGTTTCTTTTAACACCTTCAGCCCAAGAGTTGCGTGGTTTTCCGATACCTTGTCATTAAAAGTGTTGTATATCCTGAATTGTTCAAAGCGACCTATGTCGTGAAATAATGCGATGGTATCAGCCAGACGAAGTTCATTTTTATTGAGATTCAGGGATATACATAGCTGGATGATCTCCTTACAAACACGTAACGTGTGTTCTTCTTTAAGTCTGATATTCTCCTGGATTTTTGGATCTTCCGAGTAAAAACCTTTTACGTAATTTCGAAACCATGAATGAAAAAAGGCAGTGTCTACAGTAGTTTCTATCATGTTTATCCCTTTTGTTGTTCAGCTCTTTTCATCTACACTTCTACGCCGCCTTACGATTCGCTGAGCCATTTGACTGCCTCACCAGCATCACTGGAATAAACATCCTCGCAACTGGCATCCAGCCAGTCAAAACTCCCGGATTCTATGACGAGCTGCATAAGTTCTTGAGTGGAGATCTCGTCAGTCAGAACCGAGAGATTCCGCAAACTCCGCCGCGCTACCACAAAAGCCACGAAGGTCTCGACCTCCACACGTTCAGGAGGTATTATACTATTGAGTAATTGTGAGAGATTTTTTGATACGGGCATGCTTTACCCCTCTACCATTATTTCCTAAATAATGTACCTTTACGCCACAATAGTTTAAATTCCACTTTTTGTCCTTCGGGCTTTGCCAACGCCACCTATGGGCATGAGTCGGAGACGGCAGTTATGATACATTGGCCTGACCCCCCTACACAACTGTAATCTTTATATCCCGAGACTCCCTTTTTATAGTTATGTCAGAGACCGCGGAAGTAGAAGTACCAACAGAGGCACCATCGAGACCAATCGACCGGATCGACTCCAGTGCTGCCGATCTGATGAACACGATGACATCGCTGCACGACCAGATCGCAACGCTTAGGGTGCAGAACAGCGAGTATCAGGCACGGTTGCTCGATCTGATGGTTGCAAACGAAAGTCTTCAGAAACAGGTAATAGCACTCAATAAACGAATCGACGACTCCACAAAACCGCCGCTTTTTATCGCAAGCGTTCTCGAGGTGCGGGACCGGGAGGCACTCATCAGGCAGCATGGGAACAACCAGGAGTTGCTTGTCGAGTATGATAAGAAACTGGAGGTCGGGATGCGCGTTGCTGTTAATAACGATCTGCAGATAATACGCGTCCTCTCAGGCACGATCGATGAACGTGCACTGATCATGGAAGTAATCGATGATCCGGATGCCGAATACGAAAAGATTGGCGGGCTCGAGAGCCAGATCCAGGAGGTTAGGGAGACTGTAGAACTGCCGCTAACGTCTCCGGAACTCTTCGAGACTGTTGGGGTTGAGCCGCCGCGCGGCGTGCTCCTGTACGGTCCGCCCGGCACAGGAAAGACCCTGCTTGCGAAGGCGGTGGCGCACCACGCCGATGCTACCTTCATTAAGATGTCAGGTTCGGAACTGGTGCACAAATTTATCGGCGAGGGCGCCCGTCTTGTCAGGGATGTCTTCCAGCTTGCGCGGGAGAAGACGCCAACTATCCTCTTCGTCGATGAGATCGATGCCGTCGGCGGCAGGCGCACGCACGATGGCACTGTTGGCTCGGCAGAGGTGAACCGCACCATGACCCAGATCCTGACAGAACTGGACGGCTTTGGTGAGCGGGGCGATGTGCGGGTGATGGCGGCAACCAACCGGATCGATCTATTAGATCCTGCATTGCTGCGCCCGGGCAGGTTTGACCGGGTGATAGAGATTCCTGCGCCAAATGAAGCCGGACGGCTCCAGATTCTTTCGATACACACGAAGAACATGTCGCTTGCCGATGATGTCGATCTTGCAACCATTACCAGGGAAACCGATTCCGCAACCGGTGCAGACTTAAAGATCCTCGTTACCGAAGCCGGCATGAATGCGATACGCAACAAGCAGCAGGAGATCTCGATGGCAGATTTCAGGTATGCGCTTGATAAGTTGACGAAAAAAGAGAAGAACGAGCCGCACGGGATGTTTGTGTGACTCTTTGCTTTTTCGAATATGCTTTCGAGGGTACTGTCTAAAAATCCAGTGATTTATCACCGCGGAGATCGCAGAGGGCGCAGAGTTTTAAGACCGTTCCAATCCACGCTTTGGTTTTCTGATGCCTTTGCGTTCTCCGCGTACTCTGCGGTAAAACTTAAGGATATAATGATTTCACTGGAATTTTCGATTGTGCCGCTTTCGAGTAATGCGTGGCAAACAGGTAACCCTTAATCGGTGTAATCCGCGTTCATCTGTGGCTGATACGGGTTTTTAGCCACGGTCTGCGAGCAGAGCGAGCAGCGGCGAAGCCATCAACACCGGTTCCACAGATTTTATCCACAAGTAGTTATGCATGCACACCTTTTCTACGGAAGGTCGAGAAATGCTGAATCGCCACGATTTATCTGGCGATCCTCTCCCTCCTGGTCGCCCATGATCCGCAGAACCGCGTCATCAAGCCCGAGCATCTCCTGCTCCCCTGTCTGCATATCCCGCAGCGTGACCATGTCCGCCTCAACTTCTTTCGCGCCGACGATCACCGCGTAATCGGCACCGATCGCGTCGGCATGTTTCAGTTGTTGCCCGAACTTCCTGCCGCTGATGTCGATCGTGGTGCGCACGCCCGCGTCATCCCGCAGCCTGCTTGCAACCCGGATTGCGTCCTCTACCACATCCGGAAGATAGACCACCGCTACCCGCGGCTCATGCGGCGGCTCGGATTCGCAGACCTCAAGCACCCGGTCAAACCCGATTCCAAACCCACACGATGGCGTCTCGCTGCCGCCGAAGAGTTGCGCGAGCCGGTACGTGCCGCCGCCGCAGATCTGGTTCTGTGCGCCGAGCCCTGCTGCGTATATCTCAAAGACCATTCCTGTGTAGTAGTCAAGCCCTCTCACGATCCCGAAATCAACCTCATAACTGGTGCCGTAGTGATCCAGCACAGCGAGAGTTGCCTGAAGCTCTTCGAGCGGCTGAGTATCATCGGTGATCGATCTGGCTTCATCGATATCCGCATCGAGAAGTGCTGGAAGACACTCCTGCAGATCGGGCTGATCCGAAAGCAGCATCCGAAGACCATCGACGTCCTTCTTATCCATCAGCCGCATCGCCTCTGCCTGCATAAGCGCATCCAGACCCGAAAGCAGCCCGCGAACGACGCCAAGATGCCCGATGCGGAGGTCAGCCTCGATTCCGGTATCTGATACTATGGCGGCTGCAAGCGCGATCGCCTCTGCTTCCGCCTCTGCGCGGTCGCTGCCGATAAGCTCGGTGCCGAACTGCCAGAACTCCCTAAATCTCCCTTTCTGCGGGCGTTCGTACCTGAAACAGTTCTCGAAGTAGTAGAGCCGGATCGGCTTTGGCGCGACCGACATCTCGTTTACGTACATCCGAAGCACCGGTGCGGTTAGTTCAGGGCGGAGCGCGATATCTCTGCCGCCTTTGTCTTTGAAGGTGTATAATTCATCCAGAATCGCTTCGCCTGACTTGATCGTGAATAGTTCAGTGTGCTCGAATGTAGGGGTCTTCACTTCTCCGTATCCCCAGTGCTCTGCAATTGCTCGCATTTGGTTCTCGATGTATCTGCGCTTCTCTGTTTCCGCGGGGGTGAAGTCGCGGGTGCCTCGTGGTCGGTTTAGTTTCATGTGTGGGTCCTCTGGCGTACAATGTTGTACAAATGCCAAAAATCCGCTCTGTTAGGAATGTCTGTTTTGATAGATATCATAGAAACCCCACCTTTGTTATGTCAAACGCAATCTCTTTTCCATCCATCTCGTGTAAGCACCCCTCGCACCTTATTCGTTCCTCCTCGATAAAATCCCAGTTTTCTAATCTGTTCCGAGTCCTAAATTTGAGATATTTCATTTTACCTTTGGATGGACGAAGTGAAACCGTGGAGTAGTCTGAAAAGGGTGAATATCGATATCGAGGATCATCGGCATCGACAATAGCCTGTATTTTCCCTTGTATGATGACCTTTGTCCCATGTCTTTCGATCACGTTAAAGTCATCAGAGAGATCGGAACCCGTGCAAATTGGACATCTTTCCATCTTTAGCACTCCTAACACTCCATCATATCTCGAATTGTCTGCACCAATGTATTTTTCCTCAAAATCGTCTATTTCCGACGGTGTTTCTATCATCCAGTAGAAATAGTAATTGTTATCACTACTATTCTTTTTCTTTAACAATCGTAGAATTTTATCTTGGTTATAATTGCACTCTAATATTAGATTTTTATCTATTGTTTTGACCTCTACCTTTTGCTCATACTTGAAATAGCCATAAGCGATTGAAGTTGTGATCATGAAATCGTCTTTGAGCATTCTCTTGTTAATTATCTGAATCGCCTCCAATAAAGACTTCAAACACATTTTTTTTTATCTTGACCAGTTCTCACAAATAGAATTCCACAATCAGATATAAATATACCATCCACCGGGACATTATCTTTCTGAAGTAGATTATACCCACACTGGTAGAATATACCTAACGCTTTCAAAGCTCTTTTTTCATTCTCTTTCATTATCCGTTTAAATCCTGAAATGTCCAGAAAGGCAACAAACGTATTTCCCATAAAATCATTTAGTGGAATTTGTATCACTTCCGGTGTCACTTTCGATGATGTTCTGAGCGGATCACTGAAGGATATACATCCAGATGTGCTCGATCATACACCATATCCCACCCTCCTTCTGCTCGCATTAAGTACAGTGATCCCTATAATCGTCCCCTTCTCATATCTGATTATGAGATCGTCATCCGTAAGCTCTGAATCGTCTGCATGGCTTGGTTTTTTGAAATTAAGGTACAGAACATCAGCCTCTTTATCATAAACCGTCCATATCCTAGAATGTGGCACATCCAACAGTTCAGGTACGAGATTCAATGCCTTCCTTACTTCTACTGTTTCCATATTTTCCTTCTCCTTTCAAGTTGTCTTCTACGCCTCGTTAAAAAGGCGGTAATCACAAATCCATCTGCTCTACTTAATTCTCGGTACACTACTACAATATATTTCCCCGTCTCTACCACCCTCACAGCTATACATTCTCCGGCTTTGCCATGATAAATCACCTCGGGGTCCTCCACCGTTTCGAGGACTTCAAAGTAATAACCCGCCATCTCCGAATGCTCTTCAGTAATATGGAACCACCTCTCTGTTGTTAGTCTGATCGGCACACCATTTTTAGACTTTGCAACATTCATATTCTATTAATTCCTTTTTGCAGATATTGAACTCATTGGTAGGACACACATCAGGCAACGGGATTTCTGGGACGTCATTATGAGTTCCTCTGGTGTGTTCAGCGCAGATTCCGGATATTCCAGCCAATATCGCGTCATACTTCCGTTTCATTTTCACGGCCTCCTCTTCGCAACTTTCAGCATGGCGTTCCAAAACAACAAGTCCTGATTCGGTGACTTTGTACTTTTGTAATTTGCTTTTGGGCTTATCCGGAATCGTAAAAGCCAACAAACCATGTAACTACTCAGGTACCTAAACCACTACCGGGGGACTTCACTATGCAGGAACTATCCGGGACCTGGAGCATACTGCAACCAACAGGGAATTTGACCGCAGAGTACGCAGAGAGTCGCAGAGGGGAAATAAAAAGTTAAGTACTTCTAGCGTTCCTCTGCGCCCTCCGCGGTTATTTTCCTTGCCAGAAAATACAGGATCGCAATCGGGAGACCAATCAACATACCTGAGTAGTTACCTGTATTCTACGCCTCGTTAGAAAGGCGGCAATCAAAAATCCATCTGCCCTGCATAATTCGATACACTACTACAATATACGTATGTGTTTAGCTACCAGATTCGCTATCAAGAGCCATAATAGACCAAAATCGACATAAAACAAGAGTTCTCAGGGTATTCCGCTTGTTATCGTTTTTGAATCTGGAAATTGTAGCCATTATCAAAAATCGAAAAATATACGAAATTACACCGCCTACCGATGTCGATTTAGTGAGCTAAACACATACCACAATATACTTCCGTTTAATCTCTGCACCCTCCACACCGAAAACTATATCCCTAAAAGGAATAGAGCAACAGCCAGATGAAACATCGAATATTAATATTACTCATTCTTTCGCTCCTGCTGACCGTGCCCGCTGTAAGTGCAGGCTGTATCAATGTCACCGAGACGTTGCTGGAGTTTAATGGTACAGACGGCGTGTTCACAGTATATTACGATATCGAGATCCTCCCAAAGATCTATATCATGGCGTTCGGTGGCGCAAATATAGTGCCCGAGGTCGAGGCACAGTTTACATCATTCGATAAGGAGGATGTTACGATAAAGAGACTGGGTTATGAACAAGCGGTCGTGGTTGTAAAGAATGTTTCATTTTACGAGAAAGGCTATTATTTCCACAACCCACACAATTTTGGGATGAACATATCTAAACTGGTTGTGAATCCGCCTGACAAACTCCCGAGAACATACTTAAATGCCAATAGCACTAAAAGTCTATTCTACAAGGATTCGAAACTAAACGGTACTTTGCCATCCAATAATTCTATTCTTGCTGACTTTAACTAGTTTACCGGACAGTTCTTCAGCATCAGCCGCAGCCAGATCCGCTTGTGTCTTTATTCCTGCTGCTTGCAGTTGCTTTGCAATCGCATCCCCTATACCAGCGACATCGGTCAAGCCTCCTTTCTTTCCCTTCACTGCCGCTGCCTTTTTACTTTTACTTTTACTTTTAGCACCGGTTTTCCTGCTCGTTTTGCCGCCTTTGGTCTTGGCATTCTCCTTGTTCTTCTGTAGCTCGATGAAACTACAGTACGGGCATCCGATCTCCCACGGGCGGGCGCCCTCCCGCACGACATGGACGTGGTGCAAGCCTTTGTGTACCTCGCAGGTCGTATCGGTTATGACCAGTTCGCCGTACCGCGGCGGCGGCAGTGGCAGCGTGAACTTGCAACCCTCGTCCGAACTTGTGCACTTGATGAACCTGCCGCCGCTCCTCGACATCTTGGCGACGAGATCGGATCCACATTCAGGGCAGGGGCCGACCACAGGATCGTTTCCGGCTTTTTCGGCTTCTTCCCACTTCAGCTGGTTGCAATATGGGCATCCCACATCGATCGGGCGTTTTCCAGCTCTTGCGATCATCAGGTGGTGCAGATTATGATCCTCGCAGATCTTGTCAGTGACGATCACCATTCCGTACTTCGAGGACGGGATCGAGAGCGCGAACTTGCAGTCGGGATAGCCGGTGCATCCGATGAACATACCGAACCGTGACGGGCGCACCACCATATCAGCGCCGCATTCGGGGCAGGGTCCGACCACGGTGTCAGTGTAGAGCCCGTCGCGCAAGCCCTCTGCGATCTTCTCCTTGTTCGTCACCAGATCGTCAAAGATGGAATCGAGCATCTCCCTTGACTCTGTTATCACGGAGTCTTCGGTTATCTTCCCGTCTGCGATATCATACATGTCTCCTTCGAGTTTACTAGTCATATCAGGGACGACAACCATCTTTGCATACTTCTCGAGCGTGTCAACCACCGAATAGGCAGTCTTCGTCGGCTGGATCGGAGTTCCGTGAACATACGCCCGGTCGTACAACTTCTGGATGATCTCGTGCCGGGTCGATTTCGTTCCGAGCCCCAGGTCCTCCATCAACTTGATAAGTCTTGCCTGACCGTACCTTCCAGGCGGTTTCGTCGTCTTGCTCTCGGTCTCGAACTTCTCGATTCCGAGCACCTGCCCTGCTTTCAGATCAGGCAGTATCCGATCATCCGTTTCGTGATACGGGTAGTAGTATCGCCATCCGGGTTCAACGAGGACTGCGCCGTTTGCGACAAAATCCTCTTCTTTTATATCGATGATGACCCGAAGCGTCTTCCAGATAGCTGCATCTGCGAACGTAGCAAAGAATCTGCGGACAACGAGTTCGTAAACCTTCCACTCATCGTCCTTCAACTGTTTTCTGCTCGCAAGCGATGCAGGATGTATCGGAGGGTGGTCTGTGCTCTCCTTTTTTCCGGTGGTTGGCTTGAGTGGTTTCTTAAGTAATTTCGATGCATACTCCCCGAATTCACTTTTAAGAAACATTGATACAAGCTCTTTCAGGTCAAGACTCTCCGGATAAACGGTGTTATCTGTTCTGGGGTAGGATATAAATCCGTTTGTGTACAGGCTCTCCGCGATCCGCATCGCATTCGCGGGACTGAGTCCGATTCTGCTCGCAGCTCTTATGAATTCGGTGGTGTTAAATGGAGTTGGTGGGTTTTCTGTCCGTTTCCCCTTCTTCACATCGGAAACGGTCCCTTCCTTCGCACCCATTACCTTTGAAAGTACCTTATCGAACTCCTCCTTTTCCCAGAAGCGACCCTTCCTGTGCTTTGACGTAAAGCCTTCTCTGTGGACTGCATAGAGTTCCCAGTATGGTTGCGGGACGAACGCTTCCCGTTCCTTCTCCCGATCCACGATCAGGGCAAGGGTCGGGGACTGAACCCTTCCTACAGACAGGAATCGCTTCCCAAGTCGCTTTGAGGTAACAGAGAGGTATCGTGTCAGTGCGGCACCCCAGACCAGATCGATTATCTGGCGCGACCCCCCTGCCGCTGCGAGGTTGAAATCTATCTCTGTGAGATTCTTAAATGTGTTCTTGATCTCGCCTGGTGTGATTGCGCTGTATCTTGCCCGGTCTGCTTTGATCTTTGGATGTACCCCCTTTACTATGTTTAGAGCCTCTACGCCGATCAATTCTCCTTCTCGGTCATAATCGGTCGCTATCGTTACGGTATCTGCTTTTTTTCCGAGTGTCTTGAGTGCGGACACGATCTTGGTATTTCTCCGGTCAGGGACTGTTACAATATCCGCATGAATAAGATCGCGTGCATCGGTCTTCTGCCAGCTATTATATTCCTCTGGAAAATCGACGCCGACCACATGCCCGCTCAGCCCGACTACCACCTCATCCCCTGATCCGTACGTGTTCACCCCGTTCACCCGGACCATCTTTGAGGCACTGCCAAAGAGGATGCCTGCGATTCTCTTTGCAGTATTGTGTTTCTCTGTGATGATCAGATGCATGATGCCATGTTATTGCTGCGTGATATTTATATGTTACGCGGCGGATGGGCTGCCACCCAGACAAATCGTAATCCGATACGGTCTGAAAATCCTGGTGTTTTCCGTCGATTTACTCGAGTTTGGATGCTGTAAAATCCCCTATAATCAGCCGCGCACAAGCGCGTCCCTGACCACATCATCTGATTCAGGGAAGTAGAGGCCTCCTATCCCATCTGCTTCCGAGTAGAAGTCAAACCCACGGATCAC
Organism: Methanobacteriota archaeon; assembly: GCA_034659035.1. Taxonomy (GTDB): domain Archaea; phylum Halobacteriota; class Methanosarcinia; order Methanosarcinales; family Methanogasteraceae; genus Methanogaster_A. The sequence continues at coordinate 22,048 of JAYEGI010000186.1, read as the reverse complement.
AACAGCCGGCGTGCCATCAGACCCTTCTCCAAATAGCAGGTTTGCTGCGGCAGCGATCTCGTCCACGACCGCCTCGTTTGCCACTTCAAGCACGTTACCAAAGAGATCACACGATCCGCGCCAGTCCTTGGTCGGAGTGATCCCTGAGATCCCGATTGCAACCCCTATCTGCCCGTCACGGAACGCACGCCCGTTGGTGTCTGTAATGATCACACTAACGGTCTTAGCAGTGATGGAGAATATAGCTTCCCTTATGTTTTTTGCGCTTCTGTCGGGATCCTCTGGCAACAGTATGATCTGGCCGGAATCGATATTCGATCCATCGATGCCGGCATTTACACAGATGTTGCCGTTTCGGGTCTTCACGAGGAGGAACGGTGACTCCAGAATAATATCTTCGCTCTCGTCGAGAACTGCCTGAACGAATCTGGAATCGTTCTCGTTTTGTTCTGCGATTGTGATAGCGCGGTCAGACGGCGCAATATCCGCAAGTGGAGTTACCCGCCCCTCCGCCTTTGCAACGACTGTGGACGCGATGGCTACGATGTCGTGGTTGCAGAGGCGAGCATTCTTGCAGATAATCTCTGCAAGGTCATTCCCCTCCTCAACGAGTGGGATATCCGGAACAGTGAATGCGTTGAAATGCATGATTATATAACTCGGATGTAGAGATGAACGGTATTAGTTCTTAAAACCCCCGCGACCCGCCACCGTGATCTCTGGCGATAAACGAATCGACAAATTTATAGTACGCAGAAACCGAATGTCACCCATGCCAATAACAACTAGAGCTACGAGTGGAAGCGTTGGCGTCCCCGAAACGATGATCGCGCAGATAGGCGAACTCGAAAAGGATCTGTTCCTGAAGATATTGAAGGTGACCGAGGCTGGAGCGGTCGCTTCTGCACGATGGGTCGGTCTCGGGGACCGAAATGCCGCGGACGATGCCGCGGTCGAGGCGATGCGCAGAGTGCTGGCACGGTTCGATATCGATGGTGAAGTCGTCATCGGTGAGGGCGAGCGGGATGAGGCTCCGATGCTCTATATCGGCGAGAAGGTTGGAACCGGAAAGGGTCCCAAAGTCGATATCGCGGTCGATCCGCTCGAAGGCACGAATCTTGCAGCAGAAAATCAGTTCGGAGCGGCCGCGGTGATGGCGATGTCAGAGGCAGGCGGTCTCAGGTACGCGCCTGACATCTATCTGGATAAACTGATCGTTGGTCCTGAGGTGGTGCGGTATGAGAAGACGAGCGGGAAACGGCTTGATATCGATGCCTCGCCTGAATACAACCTTGGTATCGTTGCAGATGCGCTGCACCGCAATGTTGAGGACTTAATCGTGGTGGTACTCGACAGACCCAGGCACAAGGAACTGATAAAAGAACTGCGCGACCTCGGCGCGACGGTGCGGCTTGTCACGGACGGCGATCTGATGCCAGGTGTAGCAGCGGGCATCCGTGGCACCAACGTCCATGTCGGCATGGGCATTGGCGCGGCACCAGAGGGCGTGCTGACCGCAGCCGCGCTTCGGACTACCGGCGGAAAGATCATCAGCAGATTCATCCTGCCGGCAAAGGCGAACCAGGAGAGTGAGGAAGAGATAAAGAAGGAATCCGCTAAATTCGCGCCGAGATTGCTTAAGATGGGTATTACCGATCTCGATAAGATTCTCTACACCGAAGACTTAGCTCCCGGAAAGGATATCGTATTCTCGGCAACAGGTGTGACAGAGAGTGATCTCTTTCACGGCGTCAACTTCTTTGAGAACGACGGTGCAAGACTGCGATCGGTCGTGATGGGATCCGGATCAGGGATCGTCCGCTTCATCGACAGCATCTATATCATCGACAAGGAAGTAACGCCGATCCGGCTGCAATAGCAATGAATATAGGCATTGCAATAACTGACCAGAACGACTGGACCGCCCGCGCTCTCGTAAGGTCGGTGCAGAAGAGGGGCGCAGAGCCAGTCCCGTTCAGGTTGAGTGAGATCACATCATACGCGTTTGATTGTTCCACAATAGGTGACGTAGATGCGGTCATCGTGCGCGATCTCGGTGCTGGCGCATTCGAGGAGATCTCATTCAAGTTTGACCTGCTGCGAATCCTTGAAAAGAAGGTGCCAGTCATAAACACTCCGGAATCGATCCAGAACGCTGCAAACAAATACTATTCGCTCCATCTGCTGACCAAGGCGGGTCTTCCGGTCCCAGAGACGGTTGTTACCTCTGATGTCGATGTTGCGATGAATATGCTCGATCGATGGGGCGAGGCAGTTACAAAACCGATCTTTGGGTACAAAGGTATCGGCATCAGACGTTTCCAGAGCGGTTCTGATCTCTACGACTCGAATCGTGAATCAATCTATGGGATACTATCTGAAAGGGGCGTACTGTATCTTCAGGAGTCCATACCTATTGAAAGGGACATACGGGCATTCGTTGTCGGAGACCATGTTGCTGGCGCGATCTACCGGTACGCTCAAAACGGGTGGATCACCAACCTGAGCCAGGGCGGAACGCCGGAGCGGTGCGTGCTTAATTCGAAGCAGGAAGAGGTGGCTATTCTGGCGTCAGAGATTATCGGCACCGCTTTTACAGGCGTGGACATCGCGGAAACCGATGACGGTTTTCTGATCCTTGAGGTCAATGGCACACCGTCAGGGAAGGGGATATATGATGCGTGCCGGGTGGATGTCACCGGAGATATCGTGGAGCACCTGATCTCGATCTCGGGTTAGCTGCCGCAGGTAACATCTTCGAACATATCGAGGTCATTTATGATTTCTCAGAGCACGATGTATCTCTATTTCAGCAGGAAACATATCCAATCGCAGCCTTGATTTTCTCTTACTCTTCAATACCAATTCAAAATGCTAAAAAGAATAATATAAAGACATTACTCAACCGCAAAGGGGGATGATTCTCCATATAGATGGAACGCACAGATCAGGTGGGCGAGTTGTCTTTGTATTGCAAGAAGGACTTGAGGATATTGTAATTGGTGCAGATTTGATCTCCTCTGAAGCTGAAGGGCATGTAAGTCCAATCCTATCAAAATTGTAACTACTCAGGTATGTTGATTGGTCTCCCGATTGCGATCCTGTATTTTCTGGCAAGAAAAATAACCGCGGAGGGCGCAGAGGAACGCTAGAAGCACTTAACTGTTTATTTCCCCTCTGCGCCCCTCTGCGCACTCTGCGGTTAAATTCCCTGTTGGTTGCAGTATGCTCCAGGTCTTGGAGAGTTCCTGCATAGTGAAGTCCCCTGAATAGTGGTTTTAGGTACCTGAGTAGTTACTCAAAATTTAAAGAAGTATACGGTTCGCCACTCGTTATAGTTCGAGATATGGCACGGGGTCTGTGCCTGAGCGCCTCGAATGACTTTTCAAAGATTCCTCAGCAGATATATCAGGTGCATTTCATCAGAAACCAATCGGGAGATGGAACAATTCGGAGATCTACTGGAGATTCTCTCAAATCTGTGGAATAAGTTATATCAGAAGGAAATTTTACATGATGTGGAAGATCTTGGCAATTCTTTGAGTCCATTTATAAATGACCTCCCGAACTACGAAAAGAATACCATGAAGTTAGAAAAAGCTCGGAAATGCCGATTGCCGATGAAAAGCGGATGAATGTTCTGAAGGATTTTGTATAAGTTTTGGAATCGAACAAATCGCCCGGTGAATTGGTTTGCGCTCTTCAATCTATTTTGGGTGCAGAGGTGCCTGTGGAAACAGTCTACTGATGCCGGGAAAAAATCTATGCCATTCTTGACGCCATGGCTAAAACAGTATCAGCCACAGATTAACGTAGTTGAACACAGATTAGTGATGTGGGCGTGACACCGCCTACTGGTAACTTATCTATTCTATCGTGCGTTCCCTGGACCCTAATGTCCGTGCAAAAAATCACAAATCAAAAATAATATTTTTTTGTTTGAATAAACATTTTGGAATATATCCGACATACCCTTCCCGAAGGGTAGTTTTTACTCGATTTTTTGTGAAAAATCGGTCACGACAACCTGACATTCCCCTGCGTCGGCTCGTAGAGTTCGCCCTGCGTCTTGAGTCTCCCGAGCATCTCCTCGACATGTTCCCTGTCAAACCCTTGCTCCTCAGCCATTGCATAAATATCGTCCCTCGAAGCCATCCCGCCGTGCTCTGACGCAATATCGCGTATGATGCCACGCAGTATCTTGAATTTATCACGCTGGCTCTTGCTGACGCCGGTTGTTATGAGATCTGCATCGAACATGCCGGTCTCGGCATCGAACGCAACTTGCCGCAGGCAGCTCTCGACGACCCGGATCACACGCTCTGCATCCTCGATCGTGGCTTCGTAGCTGAGCCGCAGCCTTGCACTCGCCTCGCATAACCGAACCAACGCCTCAAGCTGCCTTGCTGTTACAGGCACCGGCGAATCCCGATCCTCGCCCTGCCTCCGAAGCCCGAGATAGAACTCGATCAGGCGATCCATTGCGTCACTCTCCATGATCGGATAGACCCCCCTCTTCGCATAAGCGATGTACTTCCTGAGCAGATCCGGCATGATCTCCGGCTTTATGATCGTCATCGCGCCCTCGACATCCGCTTGCGTGACGCCGCTACCTGAGACGTTGGTCCGGTGGGCATGAAGTTCGCCTGCATGATGTGCGCCAAGAATGTGGGATGCGATAGCCGAATCCCTGCTGATATCGGGTTCATCCTTGAGCACAAATATCAGGTCAAATCTGGAGAGGAGTGCGGGCGCCATCTTGATCTGCTGCGCAATCCCTTCGTACGGATCGAACCGTCCGTATTTTGGATTCGCAGCACCGAGAAGGGAACATCTTGACTTCAGGGTGGCCATAATGCCTGCTTTCGCGATACTTACAGTGTTATGGAGGATCAGCCCGTTGCTCACGAATGTGTGGTCCGGCTCGACCGTGACGTCATAAACCCAGTCGAAACCATCGTTTCTGACCCTTGATACTGCTTTGACCGTAGTAAACCGGATGTCAGACTCAATGATTCTTTTTATGTCTTTAACCTCCTCCCTGGATGCCTCGATATTCGCTTTCGCGATACGCCTGATCTGTTCTAACATGGGAGTTCTGTTCGGTGCAGATGGGTTCCTTTCGATAAATCTTACCAGCGAATCTGAAATACCCATCTGTTCAGCGATCAGATAGGTGGGGATCCAGTATTTCTTTCGTATTTCCCTCGGGTTTACCATCTCATCGATCTCGTGGGGCCGGATTCCGGACAGATATGCTTCGACCGTGTTTAAGTATTTAAGAGCAACTTTTCTGTGAACCTCTTTATTTTTCGCGATGGTCTTGTTTAAATGACCGTGCTCCAACCTGTAACCCTTTAACTGTGCTTTTATCCGGATTACGACATCGACAGGTACACGGTTACAATCGTTTAGTTTACTTTTGCGTCCGGAGGTACACTTCTTTATTTTTCTATTTCTTAAGTCATGTTTCCCGATGACATCGTAAAACTTTTGTCGGCTGCCATATCCTGATACCGCCACTTTGTACCTGTTTGACCCGTATTCATCAGAGGAAGTGATGCATGAATAGATGCCCAGACAGAGCAACAAATCAGAATAATCGTTTGCCAGATTGATCGAATTCGTCGCATACCCGAACCGCTCGGAATCGCAAAAACCATCGCCTCGGAACGCACCGATTAAGAATTCTATCCTGACATCGTCGTATGATACAAATATCTGGTCAGGAATCCGATTTTCATCCGATCTAACAGCTACGCCCCCGAAATTCAGTTTCATGAATTCGTACAGCGGAATTGATGCGCACCTGACCGTGTACACATACATTGTAATAGCTTCGTCGTCGACGCTTACGTTAGCGTTTTTTCTTACACTGTACCGCTGATACCGGATAGATGTCGCGGCATCAAAGATTCTCCGGATCAGATCATCCACATCGTTTATGATACCAAGATCGGCGTTCGAGATCATGACCTCGGCAGCGTTGTTCTTCTCTGAATAACAGACATGCCCCTCGCTCACGATATGCCCGAGCAGTCTACCAAAATCGCTGTTGAGATGTGTCGGAAACGATATCTCTGTGTAACGGGAATCATGCGCGCGTTGACGCAAATCCGGGATTTGCAATGCAACCTCTGAACTGACAAGCGGATATTTAGTTGGGATCGGAGCAAACGCCCCCGCCTCAACCATATCTGCCAGCACGGTTACTATCTCGCCGTTCTGCAGGACATAAACAGGGTGTTCCGGTGTAACGGTGATGCTTCTTCCGTTCGAGTACGTGATCTGTATAAAGTGGTCGGGCGCCTTATGCCGGCTGACCCGGTTGATTGGTGTCTGGCATATATTATTATCCGAATTAAGTGTCAATATCTCTGTGCCGACAAGATCACAGTTACCATCGAAGGGTAAAATCTCGCAATCGACTCCGTCTACGGTATTGTTCCGGTTATTTTCGATAAGCGCATCAACAAACTCTCCAATTCCGACTTTTCTCCCATCTGAGAATATAATCTCGGTGGACGGGTGGTAGGATTGCTGCTCCATCGCCTCATGAATCGCGCTCCGGTCCTCCGATCGCATCTTATCCATCTCATCGACCGCTGCAATCCCCTGATCGGCAAGCACGAGTGCGCCAGCCTCAAGCGTCCACCTGCCATCGCCGAACTCGTCACGGACAGCAGCCGCTGTGTTGTGTGTAAGCATCGAATTTGCAACAAAGTTATGTGTGCCTGATATGGTCAGGTCATACACATGCTCATAGCCGTGGTCGCGTATCTCTTCGGTCGACCTGACCTTGTCGAAGAAAACGTCCCCTGTTGATAACTGCAACAGGGCATCAAGTTCGGCTTTCATCTCCGGTTCTTTTGCCACAACATCGGATATCGATTCGCGAATCGCATCGGCAGTATCGCGATCAAATTTTCGGATGAGATCAGAAAACCGTGCCAGCACACGGTACGGGACTGCAATATCTCGTGATTGACGGTAGAAATACTCAGATGACGTTGTTTTAGGCATATTAAGTGCCTGCGCCAGTTTAGTATTGGTTGTGTTCTTGTGGAGCAGTTCCCTGACCGAGTCGCGGAGATTGTATGGAAGCAAGATCCTCGTTCCTTGCCAGTCGTCTGCTTTGATTCGTTCCTTGATGCGCAGCAGGAGCGATTGCAAGTGTTGTGGCGTTGGCAAGTATACTCCGCGCTCGGCAGCCATTCCGCCACTGCCGCTACTACTGCTGCGGCCATTACCGCCGCCGATGCTACTGCTGCGGGTAGTGCTGTTGTTACCATTATTGGAATAGATCGTGGCCGGTAGGCCGAAATGTTGCCGGATAGTTTTGAGCCGGGATCCCACGTGTGGAACCCGGTCCACATTCGTACTGCGAGAGCCGTTTTTGTATGACTTTAATATCTTCACCAGATTACCATGTTTTAGAGGGTGCTCAAAATCGATCCGGTCATGATATCGTGTTATATTTTCCCTGCCATAGATCGTCACCACATATATGTCGCTGGATGTAGTTATGGTTCTGACTTCACTATCCACTGTGAATGATGATGTGGCGCCATCGCGTAGGCGCACGCGAATCCTTCCAATGATCCCGAACTTGAGCAGTGCAAGCAAAACCCCTTCCGCGAGTTGCTTGCTTGCGGTATACAGTTGCAGGCTCGATGAACCGGTTTGCCGTGGAGCGCAAGACCCATCGGTATCAAAGAGTCCGCGTAAGTATGCGGCGATCAGGTTGTTTGGTAGATTCAGCACCACATCAGGAAGAGATATTTTGGACGATTTCGGAGATGCCGGGACGCCAAGCGTATAGAGGATCTCTGCGATGATCTTTGATCCGAACCTGATATCAGGCGGGCGGACGTTGCTGCCATCGCTTCTTGAACAATCTATGCCAAAGAGTTCTGTGATTATCGATGCGTATCTTTCGAGGAGATGTTCATCCGAGTTACTGAACCGTATTTGAGGCCCGCCAGATCCTGCAGCATGTTTCGCTTTGCTTATACTACCGTCGCCCGCGATGAGACCTGCGAAGTACATAAAATCCTCGTCCGGTGTGACAGGTAGCGTTATCTTGTGACCGTGCTGTTGTGAGAACTGGCAACAACTCTGTGCGATCTCATCAAATTCGATTCCGACATGTTCGGCAAGTCGCATGAGCGTTCTGAGGTCGGGGTTGCCGCGTGCATCTTCGTTTGTCCAGTTATAGTACAGACTATCTTCAGAGACTTTAAGAGCAGATGCAGCATCCCTGATGGTGCCATATCTTTTTTTCAGCCGCGACACTATTCTGGTGGTTACTCCGGATGCACCTAAAACGGTGCAGTTGCTCTCGAATAGTTCGATGGTGTACGGGACTTTACGGTTCTCTGGCAGAAGACGCGGAGTTGCAAGATATTGCTGATCGGTCAGGTCTGCGGATCTAACCCATCCGATGCCGTGATCCGTCATCACCGGAAGCGGAGTGGTTGGTGTCACGGTTATCGATCTACCACTCTCTGTTTCAATGCGCATCATGGTGTCAGGTGCACGAATTCGCCATACCGCAACGAGTGGGTTCTCTGTGATAGTGTGATTGGAATCTACCGTTGACAGGGAAACACTATTGCAGTTGCTTTTCCATATTCCGTCCTCTACCTGGACTGGATTTTGCATACGCGCCTCCACGAATTTCCCGATTCTAAAAAACCCGTCCGAGGTCTGTATCAGCGTATCGGGCGAAACGCACAAACCCGCGGCAGAACTGCTGCGACCACTTGTGTATATCCCGCGGGGCGCAAGTTTCCTTATGTATCTGAGAAGCTGCGACTTCGCGATCCCGGGATCGCCGACAAGCAGCACATGCACATCCCCGCGGACCCTTGCGCCGTCAGGAAGGTTCTTTGGAACACCGCTCATCAACTGGAGCGCAAGCGCCTCCTTCACCTCCTCATAACCATAGATAGATGGAGCGATCGATGCAATGATTTTTTTGTATATCCCCGGGTCTTCACTAAGTTTTACTATCTCTTCTTCCTCTTCCGCCGTAATCTCGATCTCTGTAAACTCCTTGTCCTTCGTCTCGATAGAGGCCGAGTCGAGTATGATGTCAAAGAACGTGCTCTTTCCTTCGCGCGTGATCCGCTGATACGATCGCAGGATTCCTGCAACAATCACATGATCTCCGGGCGCTACGATCCCCGCAATATCATCCTCACTATTGACATCAAGGGTCTGCGGCTGTTCGCCCCCACGCATGTCCTCAGGAGATTCTTGCACCCGCAGTTTCTGTGCATCCACAAACTCTGATTCGGTAAGTTTTATCTTAAACGGTCCTTTTCTCCCGCACCCCTCGTTTTTGCACATATACGGCTCCACAAACCGTCCGCTGGACTGGGGCACGAGCATGGTCTCCCCGCATCCATTACATTCGAATGCCGCGACAAGCAATCTCGGGCGCACCTCGGTCGCCATGCGCACAAGCCCCTCGATAGCGATCAGTTTCGAGATGTGGATGCTTCTGAGATCCCTTATCTTGACCTTCTGCGGAATGTTCGTGATCCGCAGATGTGCGCCTGCAAGTGTCTTCTTGATCGGGAGATCGAAATTCCGGAGAGCCTCTTCTGCGGTACTGAGAATCTGATCCGGATGCGCCAGAAGTTCATCTGCCAGATCCGGATCGAATTTCTCGATATTTACGAAATCAACATATAGGCTCCGGATTTCCGGATATTCGTTCGCCAGAGCAAGGATGTCTCCGATGTAGTACCGATTAAAAAACTTGTCCCACTGGGCAGATATGTCGGTTTTCATGTCGTGTCAGTGACTACGTCTGCGCAGGTATTTAGGGTTTTGATCGGGACGTTCAGTATGTGCAGGTTCTGACATCTATTCGTGATGTTGGCGTTGTCTTCGCATACAATGCCGTTATGCGGTGAAAATCGGTGAAAGTTAATAGAGATGCCACACAAGGATACTTTTTCCGCCAGCACACTATAATTATTACCGAAAGCACTGAGGCAATAACATTGCCGCAATACAGCAACATCCCGGAACACGTAATATTGAGAAGAACAGAACGGGTGCCGGGGGTGCGAAATGTTTGGTCCGGAGCGATTAACAAAGATCATAAGTAACTACTCAGGTACCTAAAACCACTATCGGGGGACTTCACTATACAGGGACTACCTGGGAAATAGGGGATACTGTAACCAAACCGGGAATTTAACCGCAGAGTGCGCAGAGAGACGCAGAGGGGAAATAAACGGTTAAATGCTTCTAGCGTTCCTCTGCGCCCTCCGCGGTTATTTTTCTTGCCAGAAAGTACAGAATCGCAATCGGGCAACCAATCAACATACCTGAGTAGTTGATCATAAGCGATATCTATAGATATCCGGATGATCCGGAAAGGATGGAACTAACAGACATGCGCGACCTTGATGACATAAATAGTTTTTATGTAGTTTAGATGATTCTATTCACGCTCATCAATCGGGTTATTGATCTCGGTGATGAGATTGTGACTTCGAGAAATCTTGGAGTTCCGGGGACTTATCGGGATATCTCCAATCTTCTAGCGCGGGGCAATATAATCGATAAAGAAATTGCCAGCGATCTTTCAAATCTGGTGTATCAGAGGAATATTCTTGCCTACGAATACTATAACCAGACCGAGAAGGATGTTTTCAGGACGTATTACAGGGTGTATGTTATCAGGAAGTTTGTAGAACGGGTGAAGGAAAATATAACGGACGTTTAATGATTCTCTCGTCTGTTAGGCATTCGTAGTTTTAATCGGGATGCCTAAAATCGACCTCTGCCAAAGCGAAAGGTATTTATTACACCTATCGATAATCCGATTGTACTACATATTTCGCGTTAGTACGAAAGTGTATAAACAGAATAAGAGGAGATAAATATGACTGTAATAGTAAACGAAGAAGAATGTACAGGATGCGGAACATGCGTGGACGAGTGCCCTGCAGAAGCAATTACCATGAACGATGACGACATCGCTGTGATCGATCAGGACGAGTGTACTGAGTGCGGAACCTGCGTGGATGCCTGCCCAAGCGAAGCAATAACGATGGACGACTGAAACGGTCGTCCACCACTTTATTTTTTTTATTGATTATTATGGAGACAATAACTGTTGGTATACTCGGGGCAACCGGCGCTGTCGGGCAGCGGTTTGTCGAGGCGCTTTCCGACCACCCATGGTTTGAACTGACAGCACTCGCTGCATCAGAGCGAAGCGCGGGCAAGCCATACTCGCGCGCCTCCAACTGGAGACTCTCGTCTCCGCTCCCGGATGAGATCGGGGAGCAGGTTGTGGTTTCCATGAAGCCGGAAGAAGTCGAAGCAGATCTGGTCTTCGGAGCGCTGCCAGCGGATGTTGCGCGCACCGTCGAGCCAGCGTTTGCACGCGCCGGCGCCATGGTTGCGAGTAACGCGTCTGCATTTAGGCAGGAGCCGGATGTACCACTCTTGATTCCTGAAGTAAATTCCGATCATCTCGGTCTGCTCGAGATCCAGCGAGATGCACGGGGTTGGGACGGTGCGATTGTGACCAACCCGAACTGTTCTGTGATCATGCTCGCTGTCACGCTAAAGCCGCTTATGCAGTTCGGGATCACTGATGTAAAGGTTGCGACGATGCAGGCGATCTCAGGCGCGGGATACAATGGCGTGGCATCGATGGCAATTCTCGACAACGTTGTGCCATACATCGGCGACGAAGAGGAGAAGGTCGAGAACGAGGCACAGAAACTGCTCGGGAGATTCGATGGTAGCTCTGTCGTCAACGCTGAGTTCGGTGTGAGTGCAAGCTGCCACCGGGTGCCGGTTCTTGACGGGCACACCGAGGCGGTATGGATAACGATGGCTGATGACCCATCACCTGCTGAAGTTCGAGATGCATTCTTAAATTTCGATCCGGGACTTGATCTTCCGACTGAGCCAGAGCATGTAATCATCGTCCGCGACGAACCCGACCGGCCGCAGCCGAGACTGGACCGGGACGCAGGCAACGGCATGAGTGTCTCTGTCGGGCGCATAAGAGAAGGGATCAGGTACATCACGATGGGGCACAACACGGTCAGGGGCGCTGCTGGCGCATCGGTGCTGAACGCTGAGTTGATGCTTAAGTCGCGGCTATTGTGAGCGGTCTATCAAAACCTGTCCAACAAATCAAGGCGACCAATTAAATTAAATCAGATTGCCGCCACTATCGCTAATATGAAATGGCTTGCGAGATCTATCGCTATATGTGCAATCATAAGCGTATTCTCAACGGTCGTGGTTCTTCTCTACACATCCAACGAAGATACGTTGCCGAGTCTCTGTGCAGTAAAACCAGTCTATCTGCTGGCAGCGGTTCTCCTGCATACCCTCTCTTACGGAATATGGGGGTTTCGGATATCAGTGCTCTGCAGGAGTCTTGGCGAGCGTGTGGGCATCATCAAGTCAACCGAGGTTGCAACCTCAAGCTTGCTCATGATGGCGATCACTCCATCGAGCGCGGGTGGTGAGCCGGTCATGGTCTACATGCTCACGAAGGAAGGGATAACGCTTGGGAAGTCGTCCGCGATTGTCGTTGCAGGGAGATTATTCGATGCGATCCTGCTCCTCTTTGCGCTGCCGCTTGCAATAATCACGTTAAATGGAGTATCGTTCGAACTCGATATCCTCCTCATAGCTGCCGCGCTTACTATGGTGCTGGCGATAGCCATATTATGGACGATCATGTTCAACCACGGTCGGTTCATCTCGGCTGTTACAGCGGTCACTGAGAGGGTGTTTCGTCTTGTAGGACGCAAGGATGCCCCTGACACGATCATCAGAAGGATAGAAGAGGAGATAATCGAGTTCAAGGATGGTTTCATAACAGGCGCCCGCGGCAGGAGGTCGGACATGCTTCTTGCAGCCGGTGCAACAATACTCTTCTGGACCGTCGAGTTCATGCTCATTCCGCTCATTCTCTACGGGCTCAATGTGCCGGATGCGTTCTCTCCCTCCCTGATCGCTGTTGCGTTTGCGGCCCAGGTGATCATCTCGATCGTCATGGTCGTGCCCCTTACACCAGGCGCGTCAGGGATTGCAGAACTTTCATCCACCGCACTGCTGGCTACATTCATACCGCTCTATCTCGTTGGCATCGTGGTAATCTGCTGGAGGGCGGTGACATACTACTTAAACGTGATTGTGGGGGCGTTCGTGAGCATCAGGATCGTGAAGAACATGGATTACATCACAAAGCGGTTCTCCAGGTGAGTTCGTTTCATTCTCGATCCACAAAACATCGGGGTAGCATCATTTAATTAGTTAGAAGGTCGTAATCACTAAATATGCCGACCGGATCAGAGGGTAAGGTGGTGAAAGCGGACACTCTGAAAGACATGTACCGCGTTTTTGCTTATGAACCGTTGATCAGGGACGATTTCGGGTATTATGTAAAGAGAGAAAGCCCGAGAGAGAATTTCAGACTGGGTCTGTTGTGCGGCGGGAAGCGGTATCTGCTTGCCGGGCATAGCGGCTGCGGTAAATCAACCGAACTGATCAGATTATCCGATGAGCTGAAAGATGATTTCTTTGTGGTTTACTTTTCAGTGGAGGGGGAACTGGACATCGATGATCTGCAATGCGAGGATGTGCTGGTTGCAATCGGGCTTAAGATATTCAAAGAGGCTAAACGATTAGAAGAGGATGGATCGATCGAGAAATTAAACACTGATATCATAGACGACTTCTATGAATTTCTCTCTGATGTAACAGAGATAAAAGTAGAGGAGAGAATAAAAGAAAAAGGAATCGGGGCTAAACTAACATATCTACTCAGTTTTTCGGGCTGGTTAAAGAGTGAATCAAGAACCAGAGTGGAGATGCGAAGAAAGTTGGAGCATCGATTGAGCGATCTTATCGAGAGAATCGATAACATGGTAAGTGAGGCAGAAATCAAGACTAAAAAACCTGTTCTTGTCATAGTAGACGATCTGGAGAAGATTCCAAGGATAGACGCGGCAAAGAAGTTGTTTTATGAAGATATAGGCGTGTTATTACAGATAAAACCCAGAATGATCTACACGATTCCTATTTCACTGGTACTTGATCCGATTTTTGCTCAGATCAAATCGAGATTTGATGATGATCAGACACTTCCGAATATAAAAATAAAGGATAGAGATGGTAACCTATTAACAGGCGGTAAAGAATTTTTTGAGAATTTTGTTAATAATCGGATAGGGAACAAACAATTGATCGAGAGAGAAGCTCTGGATTTTGCGATCGGTATGAGTGGTGGGGTTCTTGGGCAGTTTGTGAACATCGTACGAAATTCCTCCATATATGCTCTGCAGGATGGAGATGGCTGTATAAAAAAGAGGCATATAGAACTATATGTGCATAAGGAACGGAGAAGTTTTGATCGATTTCTCAGTTATGATGATATTGAATTTTTGAAGGTGATTCACGATAACAAGGATGCGAGGGACGGGGATACTTTATTAATGCTTCTTCACTCTTTAAGCATCCTTGAGTATCAGAATGATAATAACTGGTTCGATGTAAATCCGATCATCATACCGCTGTTAGAAAAATGATCGATGCAAACGATCTCTTAGATGTCGAAAGCGAACTTGGACGGATTGTTACGGAGTTGGAGACATCGAAAGATATCGGTGATGTCATAATTGCGGTATGCAATGATTTTTCCCTGCGGAAACTGATAACAGATGAGATTATAGAGAGAACAGGATATAACAGATACGACATACATCTTGATGAGAATAACAAAAATTTGCCGAAGATATTATCTGAAGAAAAGTACAATATACGGGATTCCATAGTTTTTGTCCACGGGATCGAGAAAGCGGAGCCGGAGATCTATCGATATCTAAATTTCCAGCGGGATATATTCTATAAACTGAAGCAGAGGGTTGTGTTGTGGTGTTATGCCGGGTTTGCCAGGAGTCTCCTAAAATATGCAGCTGATTTCTGGCGGTTCAAGGGAAATACTTATGAATTTGATTTGAAGGTGGAGAGAGAGCTTCATGTTGCCCAATATATGCTCTCGAAGGAGATCCATTACAGAGACCTCGATGAGTTGAACAGCAGAATAAAAATTTTTGAATATTTGTTGAAAGAGGTTAAAAGCGATAAAGAGAAAGCAGAGATGCTCCGGAAAATCGGGATGTTTTATTATTTAAAGGGAGAATACGATTCCGCACTGTATAAGTACAATCAGTCACTTGAAGTTGTAAAGCTGCTTGGGGATCAACATGGAATAACAAAAACGCTTTATAACATCGCAATGATCCATCAGGATAGGGGTGAGTACGATACGGCATTGAATCTATACAACCAGTCACTTGAAATCGAAAAATCGCTTGATGATCAACAAGGGATCGCATCCACGCTTCACAACATCGCAATGATCCATCAGGATAGGGGCGAGTACGATACGGCATTGAATCTATACAACCAGTCACTTGAAATCGAAAAATCGCTTGATGATCAACAAGGGATCGCATCCACGCTTCACAACATTGCAACAATCCATCAAGACAAGAGTGGGTATGATACGGCATTGAATCTCTACAACCAGTCACTTGAAATCGAAAAATCGCTTGGCGATCAACGCGGAACAGCATATACGCTTAATAACATCGCAACGATTTACCAACGTAGAGGAGAGTACGACACTGCACTGGATCTGTACAACCAGTCACTCGAAATCACAAAGTCGCTGGGGGACCAACGTGGAATCGTATTAACCACAGTACAAATCGGACGATTATTTTTATCTACAGGAAGATACAAAGAAGCACTGCAAAATTTCATGACTGCCTCCGAAATATTTGAAAAATTAGATTCACCTAACGTAATGATGGCGCTCGATTATATCAACGCCATGAAACAGGAACTCGGTGAGAAGCGGTTCAACCAATATCAGAAGGAGATCGAGTCGCATCCTCCTGCATAACTTGCTCCAGCACCCCCAAACCCCGCCCCTTCCACTCATCCATAATCCCCACAAACGCCACACCACAGTCCAGCAATTGAGTCTCGGGAAGCGAGAGCGCGAGACCTGCAGCGACCGTAATCGTCCCTGCTGCATTTTCCGCTTGCAACCGCTATGATCCCGATCTAAGCTCCTCAAGAAGTTTGCATGCCTTCGATTCGTACTCCACGATGTACGCGGACGCCTGGATGGCAAGATCTAATCTGGTTTTATGAGAGACACCGCCCGTATCGCGAATCTCTTTGATCACACCGCCGTACTGATCAGGATCGGTTACAGAAGCTACGCTCCGGAAATTCTTTATAGCCGATTTCAGTAGCGCGACGCCCCCTATATCCATGCTCTCAATCGAGCTCATCGGGATCAGGTTTACGACGACGATTGTGATCTCTCCGGTCGCGATTGCGGCATGGACTTCCGGATGGAGCGTCTTTATCCTGCCACCAAGCATCTCAGAAAATCCTGTCAACTCAGATACATGGCTTACCTGAATCCCGTTTCGTAAAATCGCTCTTGCAGTACCTTCTGTTGCGATTATCTCTATCCCAAGATCGGATAGATCATTTGCGAACTTTTCCAGGTATCTTTTATCTGATACGCTTATCAGGGCTCTTTTCATTTCATGTCCCCCCTATCTGAAAGCAGTGAGTTCACATCCCTCCTAAACCGGCCGATCTTGCCAGTATTCCGGATTACATGATTCGCAGATGCGATTGCCTCACTGATGCCCCACCGCATCTCGCGCTCGTCCCGAGCCTTTAATGATTCCATGCTTGTGATGACGTCAGCTCGTTTTCTGCCGGAGATGCGCTTCAGGCGCGTATCGATCGGCGTATCGATTGCTATCAGCATAAAATCGTCTCCTAACTCGCATCTGAAGCGATCCACCTCGATAAGTCCTCTGATCCCATCAATCACCACCGTATCAGCCGTTCCATAGAGTTTGCGGATCACTGGCACGCACCGCTTTGCAATCGCATCCATCCCTTCTGCTGCCCTTAACTGGTCAGCAAGCCTGCCAATATTCACATCGCTCAGGTCAAGCCCGCATCTCCCCGCTTCTTCCCTCACGGCGTCACCCATTACAATCACAGGAATGCCGCGCCTCTGCGCCACTCTTGATGCTTCCGACTTTCCTGATGCGGGCATACCCACAAACGCGATGATTCGCATGTCGTAAATCTCATCTGGCGCAACCCTTAACTGTTGGGATTGCGATCATACATATTGTGCGCCGCTGTGGCTTAGCTCGGTAAAGCGGCTGATTCGTAATCAGCAGATCGTGGGTTCGAATCCCACCGGCGGCTTTTCATCAGTTAGCAAAAAGGGGGTTGTCACTTTTTAAAGTGGACTATCTGGTCTGAAAATTTCGGCAAACGTGTGTAGGGGGGTACCTGATGGTGTGCGCCTTTTCATTTACGCACATGAATGGAGTTTCCATAATGGGTTGTAGTATGCCAAACCACCACCATTTTCATGACTGTACTTCGAGTATTTGGGTTTCTGGTATTTGATGGTGGCGGACTGTGATCGACACATTCATATTGCATGACATTCATCCAATAATAAAATACAAACCAAAATACAAACAGGAGAGATAGTTAGAAATGGACAATACATTATATCTTGCGCCCGTGGCAGGCATTATCAGTCTGGTGTTTGCGGGCGTGTTTGCATATCTCGTTTTGAAACAGCCCTCGGGCACAAAAGAGATGCAGGCGATCGCATCGGCAATACAGGAGGGTGCGATGGCGTATCTGAACCGCCAGTATAAAACGGTTGCAATCGTTGCAATCATACTTGCCGCCCTGATGTATACCCTGCTCGATGATGGGGCAAAGATCGCTTTCGGATTCCTTGTCGGCGCAGCAGCGTCCGCTGCGGCGGGATACATCGGCATGAACGTCTCGGTTCGCGCGAATGTGAGAACCGCAAACGCTGCAAAGGACGGTCTTGAAAAGGCACTGTCTATTGCGTTTCGGGGCGGCGCGGTGACCGGACTTGCCGTGGTCGGTCTTGCACTGCTCGGCACAAGCGGTTTTTACATACTGTACGGCGGGGAGCCGGCAGACGTCGATTTGATCGTCGGCTTTGCCTTTGGCGCAAGTCTGATCAGCCTCTTTGCGAGGGTCGGAGGTGGGATCTACACGAAAGCCGCTGATGTCGGCGCTGATCTCGTCGGCAAGGTGGAGGCGGGAATCCCGGAGGATGACCCCAGGAACGCGGCTGTGATTGCAGATAACGTAGGAGATAACGTAGGAGACTGCGCGGGTATGGGCGCGGATCTCTTCGAGACTTATGTAGTCACATCGCTTGCTGCGATGCTGCTTGGAGCAATTGTGGTCGCACAATATCCAAATGCGGTCACGTATCCGCTGATTCTCGGATCGGTCGCGATTCTCGCATCGATACTTGCAATATTCTGCGTCAGACTCGGCAAGAGCAAGAATATCATGCGCGCTCTTTATAAGGGTGTGGCGGCAGCAGCACTAATTTGTCTTGCGGCGTTTTATTTCGTAACCGACTGGATGATGGGCGACATCAGATTCTGGTATGCGTCGATCGTTGGGGTCGTGATCATGGTGCTGATCGTGATCATCACCGAGTATTACACAGCACTCAATTTCAGACCTGTGAAGGCGGTTGCACGCGCGGCTGAGACCGGTGCAGGCACAAATATCATCTCGGGGCTCGCTATTGGTCTCGAAAGCACGGCGATGCCGGTTATCGTGATCTGCGCAGGCATCCTGGCAGCGTTTGCCGTGGTTGGTGGTCTTACAGATCCTGCGATGGGGTTGTACGGCATTGCGATAGCTGCGGCTGCGATGCTCTCCACGACAGGGATCATCGTTGCCCTCGATTCGTACGGACCGATCACAGACAACGCAGGAGGCATCGCAGAGATGGCTTCGCTTCCATCAAGCACCAGGGACATAACCGATAAACTCGATGCCGTCGGAAACACCACGAAGGCAGTAACAAAAGGGTATGCGATTGGATCAGCCGCTCTTGGAGCGCTGGCGCTCTTTGCTGATTACAGGCACAAGGTGGGGCTTGATATCGGCGATCTCGGTCTTGACAACCCGCTGGTACTGGTCGGGCTCTTCATTGGAGGACTTCTTCCGTTCCTGTTCAGCGCAGTCACGATGAATGCGGTCGGGAAAGCCGCGTTTAAGATTGTGGAAGAGGTGAGAAGGCAGTTTCGAGAGATCCCCGGAATCATGGAAGGGACGACGAAGCCAGAGTACGGAAAAGCGGTCGATATCGTGACAAAAGCAGCGATCAACTCGATGGTGGTCCCGGGCATCCTTGCAATCGGTGTTCCATTAATCGTTGGGATCTTGCTCGGCAAGGTTGCGCTCGGCGGTTTTCTGATCGGGATTATTGTTGTCGGACTTTTGATGGCACTATTTATGGCAAACAGCGGTGCTGCATGGGACAACGCCAAAAAGCTGATTGAGGACGGCGCGCACGGCGGCAAGGGCTCTGAGGCTCACAAGGCCGCAGTAGTTGGCGATACGGTCGGCGATCCGTTCAAAGACACGTCAGGACCTGCGTTAAATCCGCTCATCAAGGTGGTCAACATCATCGCGATACTCTTCGCGACTATGTTCGGAGCCGGACTTCTGTTCGGAGGATAAATCCTCTGAACAGTCTCTTTTTTTCCGGACGGGAAACCGTGCCGTGAACCTCGGAAGGTTCATATACCACCCCGTAATCCCGATTTGGAATTCTAACATTTCAGAACATAGTTTTAGAGGACGGTTTTGTTCATGCGGACACTGACATCGTCAGGCATATCATCCAGTTGCTTCTGCACTGGGCTTTGGGATCACGACCTGATAGTGCATCAGTCTTTCCTGCGTCGCCCCGCGATGTACTCATCGATCGTTAGTAGTCTCCCGCTTGATATGCATCGCGGGCTTCCCGAATTTCAGCTTGCACAGTCGAATCTTCGTCCCACACCTCTTCCTCAACATCTGCCATCTGCTCGTCCAGTAACTCCCATAGCCGGAACTTGTCCCGTAGGTGTAGCTTTGTAACAGAGTCAACCAACGAGTCGAAAGGTATTGATAATTCCACGCTTTCCGGTGCCATGATTTCGCTCCTTTTAAGTTTCGTTATGAGATTCGCCCGCAATAATACTTTCGTACACCAGTCTGGTTGTGCGGGGTGGTGACTCGCGTAAAGACCGCACTCACGTGTCTGTGCCAGACAGTTCATAGGGCGCTTCCGGTCCGCCAGCCGCAATCTCGCCCGGATGCTGCTGCCCTGATCTGTTCGCGATCGGTCGCTCCTGTGGGTGCTTGTGTGACTCTGGCATCGCGGGGCGATTCCTGGGTTCGGATGCGGCGGCGGGGCTGGTTTGCGGGGGTGTGGGCGGGGCGGGGTGTGGTGGCGTGCTGGTGACTTGTGGTGGGGGATGTTGGGGGTGGGGCGGGTTTTTAGATGTGTTGGGGCACAGGGGTGCAACAACACTCGCCCGGAGTGGGCGGTGGGATGTGAGGATATGGAGGGGATGACGTCAACGACCCCGCTTTGAAAAACGGGGCATCGAGGTTATATTTTTTATTTTAAACGTGATTTTCAGTAATCAGAGTGAACAATAAGTCTGCCAATAAAACATGAACTATTTATCTTCTTCTTACCCCAACGGATCTCCAGACACTGACCCTATGTCACATCCTTCTTTTTTGGGTTTCCAGGCTTAATGATTGCATAAACCAACCCGGCAATCACGCTTATGGCTAATAATGACATAGGGAAGAAATTGATTTCGAAACCTTCCCCTGAACTATGATATTCAAAAATTGTGTAAATACTATTCGCGGGTCCAATTGTAAAAGATTCCACTCCTAAAATAGCCAGGGTTATTGGCGCTATACTCATTAGAAATCCCACCGCAAAAAAACAGAGTATGAATACTTTAGAAAATCTTGAGGCAAATCCTGTTGTAGAGATATTCATGGGTTTATCAGTTTCTTTGCCATAAATTATCAGCCCGGTTTTTCGATCTTCCAGCAATACATGTTTTGGATACCTCAGTACGTTACGTGTCACCCACAAATCACCCACTGCTCCGGAAGCATTTAGTACAAACGGTATGAAGATCCAGTGTGCAATCGATGGGAAAGCAGCCATTAAACCAATCCCAGCCAGGGAGATCAATACTAACGGCGCAATAGAAATCACTATGAACTGGTTGCGTAGAAAAACAGTTTTTGTGGTGGCGTATAAATAGGGGAGGATGAAATACGCAATGCCAGCACCATAACTCGGCTTGCCACCGTATTTTAACATAAATACGCCATGGATAAGTTCGTGCAGTACCAGTGTGCCAATGATGAGAGCAATATAAATAAGAATTTTGTCGCTTGTGAAGTTAAAGCCAACTTCCCCAGTAAATAGTGTATATAGTGAAGTGAAAAAAAATCCAAACGCAAATAAAGCTAATGTCCCCATACCAAGTAGTGTAACTACAACTTCTTTTGACATTTCCAATTTGCCAAGTTCTTTGCGTCCATCAAGGTTGAACGGTTGTTGTTCATTCATCGTGTTACCTCGCATTTTGCATTACCTCTTATTTCTCTTTTTATTTTAACTCTTCTTTTTTAAGTCACTAAACCCCGGACTTAAGTACGGAGCCTGCACATAACGATTTTGCATTTGGCTTATCCTGATTCTGTATGTATCTCTCCACAACCTCCCACCCATGACCAACCGAACCATGGAAGCAAGATGGTGCCCAGAGACTTTTGCTGCACCATTCCTTGAGGTGTGGAAATGCTTTGCGCAGTTCTCTACTACTCCTACCTTTTATTCTCTTGGCTATATAGCTCACAGAATACTTCGGAGGATATTTTATGAACAAATGAACATGATCCACGTTCACTTCCATATCAATGATCTCGATGTTATACTTCACACCGCCACAACTTGAGCTTTTTCAAACCTCTGAAACCGTAATGTGAGCAAAGAGTCAAGTTCTTCTTTGTAGGTGGTGTCCGTCTGGTTCAGGCAGTTGGTGATGGCATTTTTGAA
>JAYEGI010000185.1:3542-11123 GCA_034659035.1 Methanobacteriota archaeon | reverse complement strand
GTAAAGAGATTACCGACTTCAGTTTCAAAAAAAGTGCTGAGAATCTCGATATTTTTTTTTCGTAATTCGCTTAAATGAGTTATTTCGGGGAACGAAATCGAAGTTGATCGAATTTTTCCGGAACGTTATCGATGCCACCATCTGTAACTGCCTAAAACCTCCACCACGCGGGTCAGCGTAAATTCGCTTTTGGAGTGTACGTGAAATAGCGCAAGCTGCGCCTCAAAACATTGAATGAGGATGATATATCCACATTTGAAGTATTTTTTTATTTTTAAATGTATAATTACATATCTCTTCTATCGAATATGGAAAGTTGCACAGCAGTTGGGACGGTTTATGGTTAAAAATACATGTCTTATTTTTCACTATCTTTAATTTTAATATTCTTATGTTTACGAATATGACAGCCCATCAAAATCAAAGAGTGTCGTCCGATTTCTATCCGACCTGAAATACCGCATCAGATGATCCGGATCATCCTTCCCGAGATCGAGACCCTTGCGGCCATGTCCAGCACCTCACCCTCCGCACCCACCCGGTCACAGCAGATTCCGAGGTGCGGCTCGCAGACGAACCGCTCAATATCTGAGGAGAGTCGGTGATACCGCCGGGCGTAGTGATCCTCGTTGTTCATGCCCTGTTGCACCACTGCCCAGTTGTCATTCTCAGTGAAGACGAAGCAGTGGTGGTACAACTGGTAGCCATCCTGAACGCACGCATTATCGACCTTTGCAGACATCCTGCTCGAATACACGAGTTCATCCACCGTATACCCTGAGAGCGAGAATGTATCTGACTCAGACATCGCCCGGATCTCATCAGGCGTCTTTCGTGACGCCCTTCCCTTCCCGCCGGCCACTGCGACCCCCATCTCCTCAGGATCGATCGCCACTTTTAGCGCACCGCAGGTCGTGGTGGTCGTGCCTGACGAGTACCAGTCGAATCCGAGAACGCACAAGAACGCCCGGAACCAGTACGGGTCTGCGATCCTCTTCAGGGTGCTTGGACCCGGGATGCCGGTACTTTGCGTGCACAGCTCCGGGGCGAACGTCTCTGCGATGATGCTTGGAAATCCGAACCTGCAAGGGAGGGTCAGGGAATATGAGAGTCTGGACAACCTCGAACAGATTCTCTACGAATTTGCCGGAGCGCTTGGTGAAGGGCGGCGACAGTAACTATTAAATACTACCGTGCCCAATGTGGAACTTGGTAAACATGACAGGGGTTCTTGAATTATCCATTCTCGTGCTGGCAATAGTCGCAGCGGTTATTTTATACAAGGTATTAAAAACAGCCAGAAGTATAGTGATAAACGCCGTCATCGGTCTTATCATACTGGTTCTGGCTAATTTTGCGCTTGATCTCAAGATCGCATATACCTGGGTTGTGATTCTAATATGCGCTATCGGCGGAACAGTCGGCGCGCTTCTCGTAATCGTGCTCCACTATCTGGGGCTTGCGTTCTGAGCAAACTCTAAAAACTGGGGTGGTTTTCACTTACTCCGATCAGATCGGTCTTGCTCCTCTAAAACCGATCCTGCTCCTGCCAACACTCCCAAACTCAGAGAGCGCGGACTCGATCGCATCTCCGGCACCACCAGTTACATCGACTGCAAAGACGGAATCGCCAAGCATCGCCTGCGATGCCATGCCGCCTGCCGCCTCGACAGCGTCCGCGGCATCAGAGACTATATTGCTCATCAGTCCGGTTCTGGCGGCGAACCGCCTCGACTGGATCATAAAGTTCTCGACCGTCGGCATCTTCAAGAGTTCGCGCAGCGCATCCATCCCGGCAGGATTGATCCGATCTACGGCACTCTCATCGTTTAATATCTTTTTTGTTTGCATTTTATCAAAGACTACCCAGAAGACATCTTTCGCATCTGTATGTATCCGGTCGAGTCGCGCAGAAGCTCCGGGCGTGCGCCTGGTGACCACACCCCCGAGCGACTGCGCCACGACGTCCCCGAGTCCGGTCCGGTTCTCGACCTCTGCGATATGTGCGATCTCGGTCAGCTGGCTTGTGGTCAGGTCGAGTGATAGTGCGTGATTGAGTGTGAATGCAGTGCCGAGCGCTCCCGCACCACTCGCGCCGAACCCGGCGCCGATCGGGATGTCAGATGTGATGCGAACTGAACACGGGCGCCGGGTCAGCCTTGAGACGACCGATCCGATCGTCGGGCATGGCGAATAATCCGGACCGCCGATCTCGACGCGGGTGGTGACGCCTGCTTTTAGTGTTATCCCGCAGCCGAGCGATCCTGCCATCGCTGGGTTTTCATGCGGACAGATCACGAAGAATCCTGTGATGTGCGCCGGTGCAAACGCGGCTCTGGGTTTGGGGGGTTGAGTCATGGTATATGTTCAATAAGTTGTAAATTCGGTCAAGAAAAATAACCGCAGAGTACGCAGAGGGACGCAAGAGTTTTTATCCACCTCCGCGTTCCTCTGCGCCCTCCGCGGTTAAATTCCCTGTTTGTGTAATGGTCAACCTGATCAAGAACGCGCGGATATTACAATCTTGCGGGCATGATCGTCTCGTTTTCATGTTCTTCGTGGTGTTGCACATCCGTATTACCATTACGTAAATTCCCTGTTTGGTTCCGATATGTCCGGGGGCGGTTCACCCCAGATTTTTGATGATCGCGTCTGTCATAGAGCTCATGCTCGCACTTCCACCGAGATCGTACGTGGTTATGCCCTCTGCAATCGTCTGCTCGGTTGCACGGATGATTGCGTCCGCCCCATCAGCCGCGCCGAGATACCGAAGCATCCATGCGCCGGCAAGGATCGTTGCGCACGGATCCACCTTGTCCATCCCCTTGTACTTCGGAGCAGAGCCGTGTGCCGGCTCAAACATCGCGTAATCGTAGCCTACGTTTGCTGAATACACAAGACCGATGCTCCCGATCAGCCCTGCGCACTGCTCGCTTATGATATCCATAAAGAGGTTTGTTGAGACGAGCACCTTGTGATTGAAGATTTGCGGGTTCTTTACGAGTTGCTGCGCCATGTTATCGACGTGATACTCCCAGAGTTCCACATCAGGATACTTGGTTGCAGCGGTGCGCAATGTGTCCATGAATGCACCGCAGGTCATCCTGAGGATATTACTCTTGTGGATGCCGACAACGGTATCCCAGCCCCGCCTCGTAGCTTCCTCAAAAGCGTGTCTTGCGATATTCTCATATACGCGTCTCGCGATTCTCCGGATCGCAATGAATGTGTCATCTGTTATCTCGATCTCTTTTCCAAAATACATACCTTCTGTTGCTTCCCTGACCGCGACGAAATCGACGTCGCCAAGCGGCGCAGGCGCTCCAGCAAACGTCCGGATCGGGCGCACGTTCGCATAGAGGTCGAACCGCTGGTGGATGCTTACGGCAACGCTCCTTGGTGCGCCCACAACCCCGGGCGTCGTGGTCGGTCCCTTGAAACATGCATCGGTCTCCCGTAGTACGTCCCATGTCTCATCCGGGATCAGGGAGTCTCCGCCGTGTTCTTTCCACCATTCCTCTCCTGCCTCGCATGGCACAAACTCGATGTCAGGACTCACCGCATCAATAACCCGCATCAATAACCCGCATCATGGAGTCCACAAGTTCCGGTCCTGTGCCGTCGCCTCGAATGACTGCTGCTTTTCATAGTATCTATTATCAGAAGGTATATATCAGATAAATGTGTTGTGTCAGTTGGAGGTTCTTATCATGAGCGAAACACTCAGAAAGTTGGGACTCATCGGGATCGGCGTGCTTGCGATCACCGAAGAGAAGATCAGGCAGACCGTGGACGAACTCATCGAGAAAGGAGAGATGAATCGAGAAGAAGGGAAATCCCTTGTCCAGGAACTCCTGACCGAGAAGAAGAAGCAGATGCAGGAACTCGGAGATACGATCTCAAATAGTGTGCAGAACGCAATCGATCGGTCAAAGATCGCAACGAAGGATGATGTCGCACGTATGGAGGATAAGATCACAGAACTCGAAAAGACTGTTCGGGAACTTGCAGGGACGTGAGGTGAACAGTTTATGGATCTCGAGGAAGTCGCGAATAATGTGACGCTTAAGGACCTGCGCCCGATCGCAAAGGAGCACGGCATCAGGACGAGTTGTGTGAAGAAGATCGATATCGTGAGGCAGTTGCCGGAGGAAGTTCTGGAGGAGATTACAAGGAAGTAAGGAGATCAGGCAAGAGACTCGCGCTCGTACCGATGAGGCATGTTCTGCAGTACAGCGAGCGCGACATAATTGAGAAATACGGAAGAGTAAAAGCAAAGAGAGGCGAGAAGAGGATGAAAGGCGAGATGAGGAGGGTTTTGCTAACAGCGTTGATAGTTATTTCGTTGCTTTTGGTTTCTCCAGTAGTTGTTCCTGTGATGGCAGAGAATACAACGGATCTAAAGGCAATCTATGGAACGCCGACGGATGATGCTGGAGAATATCAAGAGGATGGGGTATCGGTTCGTGGGCTGGATTATGGTTGTACATGCGCCTCAAGATACTGCGCTATTGATGAATGCATCGTATGCACTGCATGGTTTAGGTCTGAGTATCCCCAGGACTATACTATTGATATCTGGTTATATTGTGGGGATTCAGTAGAAGAGCATGATAGCTATGAGGGGACTATAGGGAGGTTTGGGTATGCAGAATTTCCCATGTGTTACTGTCCATCAGAAGATGGGTGGTGTCCTGGATTGTGGAAGTTTTGTTTCGAGGTAGAGGGCAAGACACACGATAGTATGCCAGCCAAACATTGTTGCGTCTTTGAGGTTGTCCTCCCCAACAAGCCAGACTTAAAGATAACCGATGTCTGGAGCGATGACAGCACGATATATTACAGGATAAAGAACACAGGAGGTAAAAGCGCGGGGGCAAGCAGCACATCACTGACTGTCGATGGTGCACCCATAACATCAGATTATGTTGCTTCATTAAGTTCTCGTGCGGCGAGAACAGAGAGCTTCGATTATATCTGGAACTGCACGGGCACGAGCAGCAGGGTAAGGGTTTGCGCTGATTGTGCGGGAGACGTGGAAGAGTACAAGGAGAACAACAACTGTCGGTCGAGAACGTGGGTATGTATGCCAGACCTGACGATAACTGACATCTGGTGTGATAACAGCACAATATATTACAAAGTAAAGAATGTAGGAAATAAAAAAGCGGGAGTGAGCAATACATCATTAACGGTTGATGATGTTTTCGAAACACTGGACCATGTTGCCTCATTAGAACCCGGTGAGGAGAGTGCAGAGAGTTTCAATTACACATGGAATTGCACAGACACAAACGACACGATATATGTTTGTGCAGATTACACGAACGACGTAGAAGAGAGCAACGAAGAAAACAACTGCTCAAAGAAGACATGGTCGTGCGCAGATATCTGGGTCAATCCAACTTCGTTTGATGTAATACTGCCACCAGGTGCTGTGTCGAATTATACTTTGATCATTGGCAACAGCGGAACCGGTCCGCTGGAGTTCACAATAGATATGGACAAGAAAGTAGCTGCTATGGCAAGTTCTTCTGATATGGCATCCACTGAGGTCATTGGTTCCCCTGGTGTTGTCAGATGTGAGTGCGAAACTACTTCTGGCAATTCTGAAGATTTTTTAGACGCATCGATTGTAATAGATGATGAATACACTGCTAAACCGCAAAAATCCCTACTTATTCATCCCGAAAGCACAGGCATGGAGAACATAAGACAATCTGAGAATGTTAACCCAATATCCGCAAAAGCGCCTGCAGTGAAAACGATGGGGATTGCGGAGCCTCTGGATGTGGAGAATATATGGCTGGACAGGAAAGTCAGGATCGTGGATGATGTAGATCACAAAGCGGGTGAAGGTGCAACAGTGGGCTATAAAAATGTGAACCCATCACCAGAAGAAAACAATCGAACTTCCGATGAGCACGATCAAAACCTGAACGAAAGGGAGAATCAAGGTCAGAATGCATCAACAATATATGTCGGCGCCTTCGTATCATTATATGCAAACGATAC
Source organism: Methanobacteriota archaeon (assembly GCA_034659035.1). Taxonomy (GTDB): domain Archaea; phylum Halobacteriota; class Methanosarcinia; order Methanosarcinales; family Methanogasteraceae; genus Methanogaster_A. The sequence continues at coordinate 5,108 of JAYEGI010000185.1, read as the reverse complement.
CACAGGTAACACCTGCGTGAGCGAACCGAGAAAAGTCATCGCTAACGATGAGATGGAAGCACTGCAAGACACAACCCCACCCAGATGCATCACCAATTTATCACACATCTGTGGACAAACATGGATAAACTGGACATGGGTGAATCCAGACGATGAAGATTTTGAATATGTGATAGTTGATATAAACGGAATTTGGCAAGCGGACACATCTGATTCTCATTACAACGCCACCGGGCTCGTTCCGAATGCGAGCTATGAGATCGATATTCGCACTGTAGGTAGGGATGGGGATATGAACGAAACAGGGGTTAATGATACTGCATCGACTCTTCCGCTTGCTTTTTCCGTTTCTATCATCTCGCCTCCCGACGGTCAGGTGTTCAAGCCATTCAAGCAAAACGAAACGATAGACTTCCATTGCTCTGTCTCTGGTGGCACACCTCCGTACTCACTCAACTGGAGTTCAAGTGTAGACTGCTTCATAAGCGATGAAGAATCGTTCGGCAAATCTCTTTCTGCGGGGGCGCATGTGATTTCTCTCTCTGCCACGGACAACAGTGGGCTGGATGAAACTGCTTCTGCGAATATTTCTGTTGTAATGGGTATGGGGGAGATGAAAATCAGAAGCGCAGGAACGATAATTGTGCCTGATAATTATCCAACGATACAGCAGGCGGCAGATAATGCCACCGATGGAGATACCATTTTCGTGCGTAGCGGAGCTTATCACGAAAATATAATAATAAACAACAAGGATTTGACGATTGGTGGTGAGGGTAAGGGGGCAACGATTATCGATGGTGGAGGGAGTGGTGATTGTATTCGTGTAAGCAGTGCTGATGTCAACATTAGTGGGTTTACGATTACAAATGCTGGTAATTACGGCATCTATGCTTATAGCTCAGATTTGAATATTAACAACGCAACGATCACGGACTGTGGAAAGGATGCGATTTATTTCTCATACGGGAAATCCTTGACACTCAGAGATAGCGTTCTTGAGAACTGTAGTGCAGGTCTGGTATATAATGAGTATTATAAATCTTATGCACAGGGGAACGCAGCGATAGAGAGGAACAGCATAAGAAACAACACAGGAAACGGATTGTATATCCATCTCGGGAAAGGGCGCGAAGCGATAATAAACGACAATATCATAACAAACAACACCGGATATGGCATCAAATGCGATTGCGATTATTACTCTAATTATATTGATTCGATAACGATGAGGAATAACACGGTCAGGGATTGTGTGAATGACGGTGTTTACATAAAAGGGGCAATAGATATAGCCATCACCGATCTAATCATCGAAAATCCTGGAGATGATGGGTTATATGCCAGTTGCTCTCGTAATATGACAATGAAGTCTCCCTTCTCAATCAAAAACGCGAGTGGTTATGGAATATATGCGTACGGCCCCAACTTCACCCTCGACAACGCAACGATCACGGACTGTGGAAAGGATGCGATTTATTTCTCATACGGGAAATCCTTGACACTCAGAGATAGCGTTCTTGAGAACTGTAGTGCAGGTCTGGTATATAATGAGTATTATAAATC
>JAYEGI010000185.1:0-3442 GCA_034659035.1 Methanobacteriota archaeon | reverse complement strand
CAGGGATTGTGTGAATGACGGTGTTTACATAAAAGGGGCAATAGATATAGCCATCACCGATCTAATCATCGAAAATCCTGGAGATGATGGGTTATATGCCAGTTGCTCTCGTAATATGACAATGAAGAACAGCACTGTTAAAAACAGCGAGGATAATGGAATTTATCTTAGAGGCGCATTCACACCAGTCCTGACAAACAATACGATCGCTGGCAGCAGTGGATATGGTATTTATCTCTCCATCTCTTCCAGCACGAAGAACTCTGGAGAGTTGAGAAATAACGTATTAACGAATAACAAATACGGCTTCTCTATAACTGGAACTTCCATAGAAAGCTATTATCATGACATTGACACTTCAAACACCATCAACGGAAAACCCATGTATTACCTCGTTGGGGAAGAAAATAAGATCCTTAATGACATCCCAGTGGGATATCTTGGTCTCATCTCCTGCAAAAATATAGAGGCGAAGAATTTAGAACTGACAAATAGCGGGCAGGGTGTTCTTATGGTTAACACTTCCGATTCTGAAACAGACGGCAACAAATTTTACCTCAACAACTTCATAAACAACGCAGATGACGTTTATTCTTACAGATCAACAAACGTCTGGAATTCTGCCGAAAAAATAACTTACAGTTATAACGAAAAGACGTACACGAACTACATGGGCAACTACTGGGATGATTACACAGATGTTGATGCCGATGACGATGGGATATGGGACCATCCATGCCACGTAGATTCTGACTACGATTACTATCCGTTGGTGGGGCATGTGTCTGACTTAGCTGACTGGCTCTCAATATCACCAAGAAGTGACACAGTATATCCAGGCAATCAAACAGATATCGCCACAACACTCAACACAACCGGTCTCGACTTTGGTGAATATTATGTAAACGTCACTATCACAAGCAACGACCCTGATGAGAAAACCATAATCATCCCTGTGCGGCTAACAGTAACGACTTCGCAGAAAGGCGACCTCAACAACGACAACCAGATCACCTCCGCGGACGCCGCGATCGTGCTCCAGATCGCAGCCACCGGCGCACAAAACCCCGCGGCAGATGTTAACGGCGACAACCGCGTCACATCCCTCGACGCACTCATGATCCTGCAGGCGGCGGCTGGGAACATAGAATTGTAACTTTCGGACTGGTAAACATGACAAAATACACAGCAATTGCAGGTAAAATCGGTATCACATTTGTGACACTTGTTCTTTTCCTGTCTACCACTGCTGCAGGCGATATAGCTCCACCATACTCTCTGGGGCATACCATGCAGCCAGTTAACATAACCTACGTGCAGATGGTGAATGAAACCGTACAAATAGATATGTATAAGGAAAATGCCACCGTACAATGCAATTTCACCTTGATGAACCGGGGGGAGAACGAAAGTCTGCTCGTGGGTTTTCCGATCGGGCTTGGGTGGGATGCTGGCATTGTTGCTGTGTATCCGTATACTGGCGAATGGGATGACCCCTATACATACCCCCTAAATGACTTCAGGGCATACGTAAATTCACAGGAAGTAGAGACAGAGACTATAAATGTGAGTGGAAGTCAGTGGCAGGTCTGGAACATGAGCTTTGAGGAGATGGAGACAAAGAATGTTGAAGTTGATTATTGGGTTTACCTCTCAGCTTATGGTGGCATGCCGTATCATAAGACTACCCGACATTGGTTCACATACGTACTGGAGACGGGTGCTGCGTGGAGCGGAGTGATCGATGAGGCAGACATCACAATGAATCTCCATGAAATTGAGCAGAGCTGGATAACCACACTCACACCCGATGACTACGTCTTTGAAAATGATCGTGTAACATGGAATTTTACATCGATAGAGCCATCTGAGAATATTTATATCGAATTTGTGACATCGAATCCCGCGTACCAGCAAGCACACACCATTTCCGGATTCATACTGGACAGAAACGGTATGGGGATTGCCGGTGCAGTAGTTGAACTTCACTATGGTGGTGTGAGTGGAAACATCGTCAATGATACCTCTGATATGCCACTGGTCACCACATCCTTAAATGCGACCGGTGGTGCAGTTGGTTGGTACGACCTGACCAACCTGCCGGATAATTGGGAGGATGTTGATACGAGCTACATGGTCGTTGCAGCGCGTCTGTTTGATGGTGCTGACAATGAGACGATCAGAGTCAGTGATCCAATCAGCTTTGACCCATGGTTCGGATGGCATGGAGGTTTGGTCAATGTCACCGTCGATATGCCATCTGCCACCAGAGGCGACCTCAACCACGACGACCACATCACCCCCGCCGACGCCGCGATCGCTCTTCAGATCGCAGCCACCGGCGCACAAAACCCCGCGGCAGACGTGAGCGGCGATGAGCGCGTCACCTCTCTCGACGCGCTCATGATCCTGCAGGCGGCGGCTGGAGCGATAGGATTACGATAATCCGGGACATATCAAGTAAAGTAAAGCCAGTCAATGGATAAGAGGTAGAAATTATGAAGATACCCGAAGTAAAGAGACCACCAAAGGAAATTCTGGCAAAGGTACAGTCTCTGAAAGGGAAGAAAGGAATGATCGCAGCGATTGAGCCTGAGACTGGAGAATGGTTTTTGGGGAAAGATGTTCTTGAGGCTCTTAAGAACGGGCGGAAGAAGTATGTAAACGGGATTTTCTACTTCGTTCGCGTTGGTTACCCGTCTGCACATGCGCAGAAAGGAGGAATAAAAAAGGTATGAGAACACTCATCACCGGCAAAGTTATAGATTTTGTCCCGACATTTGGCGCGCATCCGGATGGGGGATGTCTCGTACTCAGCGAGGATGGAGATTTCGCGATAACTGTGGATACCGGCTTCAACGGTGGAATCGCTATTCCGCTGGAAATGATGGACGAGATGGATATGGAATTTTTCGGATATGATACATTTACCCTTGCTACAGGCGACATTGTTGAACTTCCGATGTTCATGGGGAAAGTGATCCTCGATGATTACGAGAGCAAGACCTGGTTTATCCCTGGCGATTCGCTACTTGGTATGGCGTTTCTTTCCGCGGTAGGTTCGATATTGTGCTTTGATTTTGAAAATGAAACTGTGGAATTGAGGCGATAAAGATATTCGATCGGCTGCTCAATCAGGTCATTGCATGTTTACACACCCTTGCGTAACGGAAAAGGTTGCTGCGCGTTATGAACTCCTGCGCGGCGACCTCAACCACTGCGACCAGATCACCCCCGCAGACGCCGCAATCGCGCTCCAGCTCGCAGCCGCCGGCGCACAAAAACCCCGCCGCGGACGTAATGATGACAGGCGCATCCATCGGTGTTCGGTTAAGGTATCACTAAACCATCACCACTCTTATATACAATAAGCACAATTATGGCGATCTGAGGGTGATAACATGGATGGCCATAATACAGAAGCAAATCCAACCGCCGAACG
>JAYEGI010000184.1:0-2600 GCA_034659035.1 Methanobacteriota archaeon | reverse complement strand
TGTTTATCTCGCAGTCGTTGTTCAGGTCGGTCCCATCTTTCTGCTCGTCATCCCAGAGATGACCCTCACAGTCACCACATCCGCAGTAATCAGTAAGATTGTCCGGATCATCAGGATACGGGTTGCACGGGCACTTCTCGCGCCAGTGCTTCCGGTTATATTTCAAATGAAAGTAGGACATTTTCGCTCTGCCCCGGATCAAGGATCATCTCGGTCTGGCTCAGCACAGCAATACTTGCATTATCCCATTGATAGCTGAGAGCGAGAACGTGTCGGTTTCATCCCCGATGTTCTCGATCGTGATCTGATATGATGCATTGTCTCCCAATGTAGTGGTCCGGGTGATTGTGTTTACGGTTACAAAGTCACCTGCTGCGAAGTCTGCGATGATTGTAGGTATTGCGACAGCACAGACCATTGCAATGCATACCAGAGCAAGGGTGTTTTTTGTTCTTTTTTCCATTTTATGCCTCAATTAGTGGTTGTTCTGCATTCTCTGAAGCGATCCGGACGCTCAAGCCGGGGTTCGAGCTATCGTGCGCGTTGTGACCTATATCACGTCCGTGAATCCCGCGCAACACCACTCAGATGTTAGGTGTGCATAAACCATGCCCTACAAATATTTGGTTTTTAATTAAAACCCTAAATAAGTTAGGTTTGCAAAAGACCCGCTCTAAAAAAGTTCGGTTAAATCTGAAAATCCGAAATATGTTATGCTGTCCAAAAATCATGATAGTCGGAAAAAAATAGTTGACAAGCAGCCCGAAAGCTGCTCATCATCCCGTAGCACACTCAGCAGCACACCAGCGGATACGCATCCGCACCATGAAGTAGATACATGAATATCTGCCTGCCGTCGTTTGTCGTGATTCCATCGCAGAGACCATCGCAGTCAGCAGCCCAGAGATCCTGAAGTGGATATGCATCCGCACCATGAAGTAGATACATGAATATCTGCCTGCCGTCGTTTGTTGTAACCCCTGGAAGTCCGTCCACATCGCCAGGGATGCCTGCTGTCACACTCACGTTCCCGTCGTTGCGGATGGTTGAGATTCCGAACCCATTGGGATCGCTCAATGTGACCCTCTCGAAAGATAGCTCGCTCACCCCAGCTTCCTCGGCAATCGCCTGAAAGGTGATTGTTGTTACTATACCCGGGTCGGTCACTCCCATACCCGTGTAGGGCCATATCATTTCACCATAATCCACCATACCCAGGGTATTGTTTATCCCCTTTCCGTAGGTATCATCAGTGGTAAAACCATCGAAGAAGTCTCCCGGGGCAAGCGAAGTTGCATTCACGAGTGTATTGTCAAAGCTGAGAATATAGTCAACGCCTGCCGTCACATTTCCTTCCGGGTCAACATAGATATCAACGGTAAAGTTATCCCCCTTTGAAACGGTCTGGGTTTGGGGCATAACGCTTATCTGCGCCGCTGATGCTACCAGTACAGCGCCGCAGAGCATGACAAGCATCGTTATCATGCAGATCGTCATCCTTTCCTTTGATTTCATTTTCTTAAACCCTCCTCCAAAATAAAAGAGAAACAGGGAGACCTCGATCGTCCCCCTATTCAACTCATCCTACCACGCCACGTGTCTCCAGTTCGCACCTATGATCACGGCATCGAGGATGTTTATCTCACAGTCGTTGTTCAAATCTGCTCCGTCTGCTCCATTGCCTGCCTGGGCGTCGCTCCAGTAATTACCCTCGCAGTCATCGCATCCGCAGTAATCCGGAAGAGTTTCCGGATAATCATCCGGATACGGGTTGCATGCGCACTCTGCTCGCCAGTTCTTACCTACCCACACCGCATCAAGGATGTTCACCTCGCCATCACCGTTCGCATCACCTGCGATAAACACATCAATGGTGATGTTGGTGTTGTTGGTGAGTTCAGGGCATCCGTCATCCATCACGTCCAGCTGGACATCGAATGGCACGTAGTTTCCACCATCTTCAGGATTCTCCGGGTCGTATGGAACACCGAGCGGATCCCACTGCCATGACTCATACCTGTGCTCCTTGCATGTGCAGTTGTTCTCATCCGGAAGACCTTCTGAGGTTCCGTACTGACCGTCACCAAACGCCCATCTGATGTAGGTGATGTTGCCGCCCTTGCCTAGATAGTCAGGGTCATACGAGCATGAACACAGGATTGCAGTGCTCTGGTACTTCTGAGCAACGTTGTTTATCCGGTGCTTTGTTACGCTGATCGGGACTGGCGGGGTGTTCACGGTTATCTCAACATCACCATCCATCATCTCAACACCCATTGCATTTCCATCCGGATCGCTGATCACCACGCGATCTATGTGAAGCGTAGTGGTTGCACCGCGTGGTCCGATCGCGATGAAGTGGATGTTTGTGACGTTGTCTTCCACGACCATGCCACCATCTATCTTCCTTGTCTCAGCATAAGCGATCTCGCCGTGCGGCTGGTCTATCTCGTTGACAACAACGATCGTATCGTGAGTACCTCCAAGGAACGGGCCTTTTGTCTGGGTCTCTGCCCTGACCACACTTGTATCGTACGTCAGGTAGTACTGAACAGCATAGACCTCCATGCCCTTTGGGTTGATGTGCATCTTCACATCGA
>JAYEGI010000183.1:0-2602 GCA_034659035.1 Methanobacteriota archaeon | reverse complement strand
TACAAGATACTTTGTAAATCATACTAAAATGGATAATCTAAAAAAACATGGGTCTGCGCCCATATTTTGCAGAGCGCAGACCTAAATCACCTACAACTTACATTATAGGCAGAAACGTCTCGATCTCATAAGGCGTGACCTGTATCCGGTAATCATCCCATTCCTGTTTCTTAAGCGCGATGAACCGCTCAAAGGTGCGGTCTCCGAGTGCCCGTCGCACAAGGTCGCTCTTCTCGGTCTCGGCAATCGCCTCACATAGACTGACACTTTTTAATTTTTTCTGGTCGAGTCGAAAAATGCCCAGAACCCGCATACACAACACAAATACCACACATCCCAACCCCAAGCAGTGAATAATAACCCCACACATTCACAAACAACACCAAATCTCCATAACGACGAACGAGTGCATCATGCTGCTTAATACGTTCTTTCGCCGAACCATCCCGCCATAGAAGAGTGCAAGTCCGGGGAGCATGAACAGGACGAGTGCTGATGAGATCAAGGCCCACGCAGTATCTGCAAAGACAATAGCCATTTTTTTTATAACCTCTTATATTTTCAGATCGCCTCAGAACCGGTTTCACTGGTACTGATTCTTACAACATCCTCAAGAGGCAGGACAAATATTTTGCCATCTCCAATCTCGCCTTTCTCGTTTGTTTTTGCGCCCTTCTGGATGGCTTCGATTGTTGGTGCGAGAAACTCGTCGTTTACCGCTATTTCAAGCTTGATCTTTTCAAGAAATTTTACCTCAAGTTCAACTGCCCGGTATATCTCTAAATATCCTTTCTGAGCGCCATATCCCGATACGGGTGAGACTGTCAGCCGGTTCACCTCAACACTCTGGAGCTCCCTCGTGCCAGAATCGAGTCGTTCCGGTCGTATTATTGCTATGGCATATTTCATAGGTCTTCGGAAAGTGATTACCTTATGACCTTATTTAAAGTTATCTATCACAAAAAAATTAGTTATGAAATATAAATCTCAGAACGTCGGTCCCACATCCGCAGGATTCCACAATCTATATTAACCCAAACCCACCGTACCAGAGACCATGAACGCTGTTATCGGGCTTGAGGATGAAACGATCCTGCACGGTACGGGTTTCGGATCCGAATGCGAGGTCTCCGGAGAACTGGTCTTCACCACACAGTTCACAGTATATGAAGAGGCGCTGACCGATCCGTCATACACAGGCCAGATCCTGATGTTTGCATACCCTTTAATCGGCAATTACGGCGTGAACCCTGACGCATTCCAATCATCCGGGATGCAGGCAGAGGGGCTTGTCGTGCGGGAGGCATGCGACCACCTGTCGCACCATCAGCACAAGGAGAGCATCCACGAGTTTCTGGAGCGTGAGGGCAAGCCCGGAATCGCGGGGATCGATACCCGGTATCTCACAATCAAGACGCGAGAGCATGAAACACTCCGCGCTGCGCTGATCGTGGACGGCGACAGCGGCAGTATTGATGGTACGTATGCCGTGGAACTCGCATGCGAGCAGCCCGATATCTCAGGAATCGATCTGATATCGCATGTAACGTGCAAGAGACCATACCACATCGAGGGCAGCGGGAAAAAAGTTGCGCTCATCGATCCTGGAATCAAACAAAACATCCTCTGGAGTCTTAAGCAGCGGGGGCTCGATATTTCAGTGTTTCCAGCCACTGCAACCGCAACAGAAGTCATGTCCGCATGTCCTGACATCCTATTTCTCTCAAACGGACCCGGTGACCCCACGCAGGCTAAAAGCGCAATCAGCGCGGTGGCCGAACTTGCCGGCACGCTGCCAATTGCAGGCATCTGTCTTGGGCATCAGGTGATAGCGCTTGCGCTCGGGTGCGAGACCTACAAACTCAAGTTCGGGCACAGGGGAGCGAACCAGCCTGTGAAGGATCTGCAAAGCGGAAAGGTACATATCTCGTCACAGAATCATGGTTTTGCTGTTGATAATGCCTCGATTGAGGGAACTGGAATTAAGGTCACGCAGATCAACACGAACGACAGTACAATCGAGGGATTTGAGCACCCCGATCTCGATGTTCTTTCGGTGCAGTACCATCCTGAGGCGCATCCTGGTCCAGGGGATACTGAGATGTGGTTCTTCGACCGCGTCGCGAGGAAGTGCAGGGGATTGAGGAGTTGCACGACTGCACCACCACAGTGATAGATGTCTGTTGAGATAATAAGGCAAGACTCTGGTCAGCACGGCTCGATCGTGGACGGCGGCTTGGACGAGATCGCATAAGCAACCCAGGTCACGCCACTGATCTCGTTTGTGATCCTGCTGCTGATCTTTTCCAGCAGGTCGTACGGGAGTCTTACAAAGTCAGCGGTCATCGCTTCAACTGATTCCACCGCCCTGATCGTCACGATATGTCCGAGCGACCGCTCATCCCCGAGAACGCCTGTTGCAAGATCGTCTCCGACTATTGCAAACGCCTGCCATGTTTTATCATAAAGCCCCCGATTTTTCAGTTCTTCTTCGACGACCGCGCCACCGTCGCGGCAGATTCTGAGTTTATCAGGTGTAACCTCTCCGATGATCCTTGCTGCAAGACCCGGACCCGGGAATGGGTGACGTTTGACGATGTCG
>JAYEGI010000182.1:0-11192 GCA_034659035.1 Methanobacteriota archaeon | reverse complement strand
GTTGCGCACTCTATCTTCAAGGATGATATCTCTCTTTCGGATAGTGAGATCTCTATGACTGTAACCCATAATCACCCAATCTTTACAGGGCTTTTGCATGATATCTCGTTTAACGCGTCAGCATCACAGATCCGGAGACGATGAGGAGGCTGGTTGTGAACTCGGTGGAATGGGTGCAAGACAGGGCAGCCACAAAAGGCGACCTCAACAACGACGGAATGATCACCACCATAGACGTATATATGGCGCTTCAAATCGCAGCCAGTGGCGGGTGGGATCGATCAGCTGATATCAACGAAGATGGAATCATAACCTCTCTTGACGTGTTCATGATCCTGCAGGAGGCGACATTGTAACAGGCTCTGCGACTGTTATCTCGGCTATGGGTACAGGAAAGGTTGTGGCGAAGGCTATCGACGTGTATGTTAGAGGTCTGTCAGGTTGTGACGTATGATCTGACCTGCAACGACTGATATGTGTGCAGCCACACTTTTGCCGGAGTCGTCCCGAATCAGCCCAGGCCAGTATAGGCAACCTTTTACACCCTCACCCCAAATCTCAAGCTCGGAGAGAATCATGCCAAAAAGAGAAGACCTACATAAGATCCTGATCATAGGATCGGGACCGATCGTCATCGGGCAGGCGTGCGAGTTCGATTATTCCGGCACACAGGCGTGCAAGGCTCTGCGAGAAGAAGGTTATGAGATCGTTCTCGTGAACTCGAACCCGGCAACCATCATGACCGACCCGGGGATGGCAGACATCACGTACATCGAGCCATTAACGTTCGCAAATCTTGAAAGAATTATTGAAAAGGAGAAGCCTGATGGGCTGCTGCCAAACCTCGGCGGGCAGACCGCGCTGAATCTCTCAGCAGCCCTCTACAAAGCAGGTGTTCTTGAGAAACACGGTGTCACTGTGATCGGAGTCCAGCCGGACGCAATCGAGCGGGGGGAGGACCGTATCGCGTTTAAGGCGACGATGAATAAGCTAGGAATCGAGATGCCGGAGAGTGAACCTGCGTACACGGTAGAAGAAGCCAAAAGAATCACAGATAAGCTCGGATACCCGGTTGTTGTGAGACCTGCGTACACGATGGGCGGCACCGGCGGCGGGATTGTATATAACTTAGACGAACTCAGAACGATTGCAGCAAGGGGAATTGCCGCCTCACTCGTAGGACAGGTCCTGATTGAGGAGTCGGTTCTCGGATGGGAGGAACTCGAACTCGAGGTTGTGCGGGATACGAAGAACCAGATGATCACGGTCTGTTTCATCGAGAACTGTGACCCGATGGGCGTACACACCGGCGACAGCTTCTGCGTTGCGCCGATGTTAACCGTGCCAGAAGAACTCCAGAAGCGGATGCAGGACTACTCATACCGGATCGTTGAGGGCATCGGCGTGATCGGCGGAACAAACGTCCAGTTCGCGCACGATCTTGAGACGGATCGGCTCGTGGTGATCGAGATCAACCCGCGAACGTCCAGGTCATCAGCACTCGCCTCGAAGGCGACAGGGTTTCCGATTGCACTGATCTCGACCAAGCTTGCATCCGGAATCACCATGGACGAGATCGAATACTGGAGAGATGGTACGCTCGAGAAGTACACACCGGGTGGGGATTACGTCGTTGCAAAGTTCCCGAGATGGGCGTTTGAGAAGTTCAAGGGAGTGGACGACGTTCTCGGGACGCAGATGCGGGCCGTTGGCGAGGTCATGTCGATTGGGAAGAACTTTAAGGAAACATTCCAGAAGGCGATCCGCTCTCTTGAGACGAAACGATACGGACTTGGCAGGGTCAAGGAGTTTGAGAGCATGTCTCTTGAAGAGCTAAATGGTGCTATCGGAACGCCAAGCAGCGAACGGATCTTCCAGCTCTACGAGGCACTTAAGAAAGGACTCTCTGTTGACGAGGGCTACGAGCGGACAAAGATCGGCAAATGGTTTATTCAGCAGATGAAAGAACTTGCCGACTTTGAAAGAGAGATGGAAGGATCAAAGGAGTTATCTGATGAAATGCTTATTGCGGCAAAGAAGAGCGGCTTCTCTGACCGCTACGTAAGCGAGATATTCGGAATATCCGAAACCGAGATCAGGGAGAGGCGGCTTGCGCTTGGCATGGTGCAGAGTCATCAGCCGGTTCCGGTGAGCGGTGCGGACGGCGCGTACTACTACTCAACGTACAACGGGGATGACCGAAACGATCCGGTTGAGGGGAAGAAGATACTGATCCTTGGCGGCGGACCGAACAGGATCGGTCAGGGGATCGAGTTTGATTATACGTGCGTTCACACGACCTTTGCACTCCGCGACGCGGGAATAAAGACTGTAATGGTCAATTGCAATCCGGAAACTGTGTCAACCGACTATGACACCTCTGACAAGCTCTACTTCGAGCCGCTCACAGTCGAGGATGTGCTGAGCATCTATGAAAAGGAACAGCCGGATGGTGCGATCGTCCAGTTCGGTGGACAGACCCCACTGAACATCGCAAAGGAGTTACAAGACGCGGGCGTCAAGATTCTTGGCACGTCTCCTGAGAGTATCGATGTTGCGGAGGACCGGGAGCGGTTTAAGGATTTGATGATCGAACTCGGGATACCGCAGCCAGAGAATGATATCGCACGGTCGTTTGAGGAGGCAATCGAGAAGGGAGAGAAGGTCGGCTACCCGCTGATGGTGCGACCCTCATATGTTCTTGGCGGACGCGGCATGGAGGTCGTCTATGACAAGGAGATGCTCATCAACTACGCGAGGATGGCTGTCGAGGTGACTCCCGAGCACCCGATCTTAATCGACAAGTTCCTCGAGAATGCAACCGAGGTCGAGGTCGATGCGATCTCAGACGGCGAAGATACATTCACCGCAGCAATTATGGAGCATATCGAGCTTGCCGGAGTTCACTCAGGAGATAGTGCATGTGTGATACCATCAAGAACGATAACAGATGCGAATATTCGAATAATTAAGGATGACACCGCAAAGATGGGGCGAGCACTCGGTGTCGTCGGTCTCATGAACATACAGTACGCGATAGCTGATGATGTGGTCTACATCCTCGAGGCAAACCCGCGTGCATCACGCACGGTTCCGCTTGTGAGCAAGGTAATTGGAATTCCGATTGCAAACATCGCAACACAGATCATTGCGCTTGGAAAGAAGATACCGGACTTCCCGGAACTCAAAGAGTATGATCTCCCGTATATAGCAGTGAAGGAAGCAGTATTCCCATTTAACATGTTCCCGGAGGTCGATCCCGTACTTGGACCGGAGATGCGGGCGACAGGTGAGGTGCTGGGAATCTCGGATAACTTTGGGATGGCGTTTTTTAAGGCGCAGGATGCAACAGGGATCCCGCTTCCGACAGATCCAGGCGAAGGGGGCGTTCTCGTTACCGTTCCAGAATGGGCGAGAGCCAAAGTGACGGATTCGGTGCGAAAACTCGCTGATCTTGGGTTTGCGATATATGCGACCCGCGGGACAAAGGAGTTTCTTGATGAGGTGGGTGTCTCGTCCGAACTCGTGTTGAAGCTTCATGAAGGACGTCCAAATATCGTGGACGCTATCGAAAACAAAAAGATCCGGCTCGTGTTTAATGTGCCGGTCGGGCGGAGAGGGAAGGAGGATGACAGTTACATTCGGCAGGCTGCGATAAAGCACAAGATACCATACATCACTTCAGCTGAAGCAGTTGTGGCGACGGTCGAGGGGATAGAGGCCGCTATCAGGAGCGAGATCACGGTTACGTCGCTGCAGGCATATCACCGGGATCTAAAGTGAGCGCATAAGGAGAATAGAGTTTCAAGGGGATGGATCTTAACCTTGGTGGTGGGGGCGCCGATTTAGCTGGTGATGCAACGTCTATGGTTTGCCGTTCCCGACCAGATGGTCACGACGGCTCCAGAATAGCCACGATTGCACCCACGGTCTGGTTCCAGTCCGTGCTTTTGTTAAGCGTCCCTTTTGCTCCGGCTTCGAGCGCATCCGTCTCCACCTCGGTCTTGGTGTATGCGGTAAACAAGTAGATGTTTGCCCCAGGATCGCTCTCGAGTATGTGTCCGGTGGCTTCAACGCCGTCCATCACAGGCATTCTAAGGTCCATCAGCACGATATCGGGTTTTCGCCCTTCCATCGAGAGTTTGCCGTACAGTTCAACTCCGGCCTTACCATCTTCAGCATAATCCATGATGAACGTGTGCCCCTCATCCATCTCCAGAAACAGGGACATCAACTCACGAATGTCTGCTTCATCGTCCACAAGCAATATATTGTATTCCATTCTAACAAGCACCTCCTTGTTCCGTCTCCTCTAAATACTTTTCCTCAAGCGCATCCCTGATAAGCGTCTGGACTTCCTCGTTTCTCTCGCATATCAGCCGGATTTTCGCTCTCTGATCCTTGTCAAGATTGTTAGACCCCTTGAGCAACCATTTTGAATATCCCCCAACGATCGTCACAGGAGTGATGATCCGGTGTGACGTCTCTTTTAAGAAGTGTTCTCTCAAACGGTAAGCTTCTTCTACCCTCTTATTCAACTCTTCCAACATCACCACATGTTCTTGCAGCGAGAGGGTGGCACGTCTCAATGCCTCCTCTGCCCTTCTTCGCTCGTCAGCTTCCATCGCCAGCGAGATATGGTCTGCAGGAGATCGGGCGAAATTCTCTTCTTCCATAGTCCACCTGCGCGCAGATCCCACATGTTCGTAACATACGACCCCCACCACCACCCCTTTCAGCCGGATCGGAACATCTATCATCGATGTGATGCCGAGCGGGGTGAGGTATGAGTCGGAAAATTCATTGGTCCGGGGATCTTTGTGTGCATCATGCACAGCGATAAACGTATCTTCTTCCAGTGCCTCGAAATAGGAAGGATAATCTTCCGCCGCAAGCACCATACCCTCTGAGTGGCTATCGGTGCTCATATTATACAGATCGATGCAGCGGATCATCGAGCGATCATCTGCATACAGCCATACACCCACCCGATCAACCTCGACCGCGCGGGCGGTGGCTTCTGTTATGACCCGGAGTGAGTCAGCCAGATCGCCACTGTACAACTCCTTGCATTTTGCCAGTTCCATAAGTATCTCGTTCTGCTTCCGGACGCTCTGTTCTCTCTCGCTCAAAATCCCCATCATCTCGATATCATGGAGACCGATCGCTATATCGGAAGCCACCTCTGCAAGAAGACTCTTCTCCTCAGCATCCACTGCGACATCCACTGCGAGCAGTACGGCAAGCAGCCCGAAGAACCTGCCTGCATGTTCCACACGGAGGATTGTAGCATCCCTTCCGCGACACGCGTCTTTGAAGAAACAGTCTTTACACACTCTTGAGTTATCCAGAATCAAAACAGTCTCTTCCAAAGCGAGCGCGTCCCTGATGCAGGCGGGATTATCCCCGCTTATCACGTGTCTGATAAAGCGCGAGACCTCATCCGGAGAACCGGATCCCACAATGTCAACAATTCTCTTACCATCCTCGAATAAACCGAGCCATACAGCATCATAGCCCCGTGCATCTATGAGGGCATCGCAAGATTTCCGAAGGAGGGTGTCCCGGTCCTTCTCTGTCACAAGCAATTCGTTTACATTTCTTATAGCCCTAAGGACGCTATTTAAGCGCGTGATCTGCTCCTCGGCAAGCTTGCGTTCGGTGACGTCTTCTGCTGCACAGATCACATATTCGACATCGCCATCATCGTTAAGCTTCGGCGTCTTCGTGATGGATAGTAAGCGCGACTCCTCTCTGCTGTTCTTGATCCACTCCTCGGTCCGGATATGTTTTCTCTTCTCGAATACTTCCCTGTTACCATCGATACAGACTTTGGCTTCTGCTCTGCCGAGAATGTCATATAGATTACTGCCCTCCAGATCCTCCTTATCCGCCCCAAAAAATTCCGCGTGGGCTTTGTTTACGGCACCATACACCTCTGTATCAGATAGGTACCATATCTGCGTATCTATATTGTCAAGTAGCAATCTCTGCTCTTCAGACTTCCTGTACTCCAGTTGAATCAGGAAGGTCTGTGCAACGATCCCTGTCAAGCCACCTTCCTTTAACAGTTCGTTACATATCCTGATTGTCTCTTCCTCGGTGTAGCTCTCCTTATCTTCCAGTGCGGCAGCGTCTATATTTTTAGCGATCAGTTCCCTGGCTGCTTCTATGCCGATACTCTGGGCATACATCCCGGTCAGGTCACTCTTTGTAGTTTTCATCGCAAATATTCACCGCCTCTCCGCATTGCTATCTTTTGGCAGAAGCATGACAACAGCCGTAGTATTGTGAAAGCCACTGAACTGTCCTGGCTCCAGGCGGATCTCGCCGTAGGTCTCCCAGCCAAGCAGGGGAACGCCCGGCAGCACCTTCTTGAAGCGATCCACGCTCTCAGGAAACCGAGTCCCCAGCATCAACTTTCTGTGCGCACAGTCAAAGACAATGATGCCGGCAAATTCCGAGTACCCTGCATCCTCTGCCGATCGCTTTACCATCATAACAGCCCTTTCTGCAGCATCGATCTGATCTTCCAGATTACTGCCGTCCATGATACGGAAGATTGCGCCCTCCGCGATATCACAGGCGAAATTAAGAGAACCGTCTTCGTTTACACTTGCAGGCCATCTTATCTTATACTCACCCTCTTTCTCGGTTGCCAGACCGAGCTGGGAATTGGCACAGAACTGCGCAATCTCCGCAGGTGTCTTGAGCTGGTTCACATCGATACCGGCTTTTCTTGCAGTTTCTGCGGTCTCTCTCTTCCATACCCCCCACGCTGGCGCATCATTTATCTCATAAAGCACATTACCTTCAGTCTTTGTTGCTTTCAGTTCTCTACTTATAGGGGTGTGTCCATGTGTTACGCCGGTAAAAATAGGCATTTTTGAGGCAAGAAGGCAGACACCGATTGCATCGGTACGGGCGCTATCGTCACAGAAGACAAAGGTCTTCTCCATCTTGAAATCGTCGCCAGCCATGCCCCCAACGATCCTCAGCCCCTTACCAAAGAGATACGACGCCAGTAACGCAACCCTTTCACCCATACCCGATAAACCATCAGCGATGAGAATAGCGGTCAGGTAGGGGTACCCCCTCACCTTGCCAGGCAGCTTTGCTACAACCTCTTTTATTGCTGCTTCCGGGTCTTCCTTTACGCCTTCGGAAATAGCAGTGAAGACCTTGATATCATCCGAGGATAATAAGCCCACCGCCACATTCCTCTCATTAACACCATCCTCAGTAAACTCTCCTGCTGTGGAGGCTCCGATCAAAGGTGCATTACCTGTGGCTTCTCTTACCGCATTCACAACTTCCTGATAATCATACTCGCTCGTTGAGCATACGATTGAAAGATCGACCCAGGCACTACCTAATACCTTTTTCGCCTGCAAAGCAGCGTCTTTAGCTGCCAAAGCTCCGTTTTTGCCGCCACACAAACCGGTTGCAAATGTTGTCACCATTGTGTATACCACCTTCGCTCACTCTCAACCTCTATATAGAAATTTGGGGCGTAGCCACTTAAAGGTTACTTAACACTCGTGGGAACCTTTCGGATACCTGTCAATTCCATCTGGTCCGAAAAGGTCCCCCCGTGATCCGGTAACCCGGATTATTTTGTTACGAGGTTTTATCAGTATCTCCGCGGCGTTGCGTCCGCATCGCTGTGATTATACACCGGATGCGGATTCAAGGTCACATCGGTCCCAACATCAGAGTGGCAGCCGACACAAGTCCAGTGCCCTCTTGATAGTTCGATTCCGTGGGCGTTTCCGCACGGATCTGGTATACCATACGGATGTCCGGCAGAGTAGGTGGATGATTGGTTGGATAGGTTGAGATAAAACGGCTGATGGATGTTCTCCCTGCTGAGATTGTATCCTGCGGTTATCGCATACGTGACGTTCTCCGGATTTTCAAACATGCCGGTTGCATCCCCCAGATACGCGTGGTTCCTGTTCCCGTGACAGCGGTCGTCATCGCATACCCGCACGGTAACCGCATGTCCCTCGATACCGAAGAGTGATGAGTTGTGGCATAGATGGCATAGCTCTGCTCCATCGATCTTGTCGTCGCCGTTGAAATCGAGAGAAACCAGTCTATGTTCGATGCCGTTCTCCCACGTCCCGTTTCCGCCATCCCACGCCCCGTTCCATACCCATTCCTTGCCCTCGATCGCTCTGATCTTTGAATTCGATGAATCGTATTCGATCCCACCCACAGATAAGAATGTGGTGTAATTTGCATTATTCGCTGCCCGTTTGTGAGCAACTAGAGTGGTTGTGGATTCGCACAGTTCGGCATACTCTGCCACATGGCACTTCTGGCACTGCACACCCGCTTCGAATGTATGCTGCCCCACAAACATCGATATCGTGTTCGGCATTACGAATAATGCAAGCGATACGATTGCGATTGTAAGCAGTGTGATTTTGTTCATCCATGTCCCCCTTTGCTCAGATAATCCCTTGCATGATCGTAGATCGCAGTCGTGTTATCCTTGATCAGATAATGCGCTGTCTGGTTCCTGCCGCTTGTGGATGGGGGGCTTATACGGATCGGTATGTCACCAGTTTCGTTGGAATCACTGTGGCAGTTGGTGCAGTAGATGTCCTTTGTGAGGTTGTGCTTTCGGTTTATGTCGTAAGTGCCGTTGTCATAAGTGCTGTTGGTGAGGTATCCGTGGCAGATGCAGTTTGCATGATAGTGAATGCCAGCAGATACGTTTGTAGCCACGCCGGCATGACATTTGGTACAGAAGTCATCTTTGGTCTTATAAGTGGTATGGCTCGTTGCAAGGAGCGCGTATGCTGTCAGCGAACTCACAAGAATGATTGCCGCTGCGAGTACTGCAATTCTTTTCTTTGTGGCGATCAACTTTGACATATCCAACATCACCTATGTCCGCAGCAGTATTTTACCTTTGTGATTCCACGGAAGTTCTTGTGGGCGGGGTAGCGTGAAAAGATTCATTTAAGAATTGTGGAGCGTCAAGAGACATTACAGCCGACCAACAGTAAACAGGGAAGATATTGACATGCCAGATTTCCATCTCGTCTCCGATTTCACGCCCCAGGGCTCACAGCCCGCGGCAATCGAGAGCCTCGTTTCAGAACTTACAAGAGGCAGCCAGTTCCAGACACTTCTTGGCGTCACTGGTTCGGGAAAGACGTTTACAATCGCAAACGTCATCGACAAAATCCGGAAGCCAACTCTCGTCATCGCCCACAACAAGACGCTTGCCGCCC
This sequence comes from Methanobacteriota archaeon, assembly GCA_034659035.1. Classification (GTDB taxonomy): domain Archaea; phylum Halobacteriota; class Methanosarcinia; order Methanosarcinales; family Methanogasteraceae; genus Methanogaster_A. Next base: position 1,944 of record JAYEGI010000182.1, on the reverse strand, counting down.
AGCTCTACAACGAGTTTAAGGAGTTCTTCCCTGAAAACAGGGTTGAGTATTTTGTCTCATATTACGATTATTACCAGCCTGAATCCTACATCCCAAAAAAAGACCAGTACATCGAGAAGGACGCCCAGATAAACCCCAAAATCGAGCAGATGCGCCTGTCCACCACCGCGTCCCTGCTCTCACGGGATGATGTGATCGTTGTCGCCTCGGTCTCCTGCATCTACGGTCTCGGAAATCCTGAGAACTTCCAGAAGATGGGACTTGAATTAAACGTGCACGACCAGATAAGTAGAAACGAGATCCTCTCGCAACTGATCGATATCCAGTTCGAGAGAAACGACACCGAACTTGTGCCCGGGCGGGTCAGGGTGAAAGGGGACACGATCGACATCATCCCGATGTACTTTAGTAACATCGTCAGAATCGAGATGTTCGGGGACGAGATCGACCGGATCATGGAGATAGAGAAGATGACAGGCAGGAAGATCGAGGAGATGGACTACTTCTATGTCTATCCTGCGCGGCACTTTGTCATACCCGAAGAGGAGAAGGCGCGGGCTATTACGTCCATCCTTGAGGAACTTGATTCCGTACTGCCGTCGATGGGGATGTTTGAATCACACAGGCTCAAGCAGCGGACACTCTACGACATAGAGATGATCGAGGAGACCGGCTCGTGCAAGGGAATCGAGAACTACTCGCGCCACTTCGACAGGAGAGAAGCTGGAGATAAGCCGTACTGTCTGCTCGATTACTTTCCGGAGGGTTTCCTGATGATGATCGATGAGAGCCACCAGACGATCCCACAGGTAAACGGGATGTACAGAGGCGACTATTCCCGGAAGAAGACGCTTGTCGATTACGGATTCAGGCTTCCATCAGCACTCGACAACCGCCCCCTGCGGTTCGATGAGTTTGTAGAGTACATGCAAAACGTCATCTTTGTCTCGGCAACACCCGGCACTTACGAACTTGAGAAGTCAGGGCAGGTCGTTGAGCAGATCATCCGCCCGACAGGTCTCGTCGATCCGTATGTGGAGGTGCGCCCGATCGAGGGGCAGGCTGCTGACGTGCTCAGTGAAATCGAGAAGACTATCAAGCAGGGAGATCGGGTCCTTATCACGACGCTTACGAAGAGACTTGCAGAGGAACTGACCGAGTACCTTGCACGCATTGGCGTCCGGACCCGGTATCTCCATTCTGATATCAACACGATCGAGCGGACCGAGATCATCCGCCAGCTAAGGCTTGGCAAGTTCGATGTCCTTGTCGGAATCAATCTCCTGCGGGAGGGGCTTGATATTCCCGAGGTCGGGTTTATTGGCATCCTCGACGCTGACAAGGAAGGATTCTTGCGCGATACGAAAAGTCTCATCCAGACGATCGGCAGGGCAGCCAGGAACGTGAAGTCAAGGGTGGTGCTCTACGCTGACAAGATGACTGACTCGATCAAAAGAGCCATCTCTGAAACAGAGCGGAGGCGAAACCTCCAGATCGCTTATAACCGGGAGCATAGCATCACCCCGCAGACGATCAAGAAGCCGATTCGGGAGAAGGAGGTCGATCTCACAGACACAAAACACCTACCAAAGTCGGAGATCCCGAATCTCATCATCGAACTCGACGCAGAGATGCAGGCGGCTGCCGATGCGCTGGACTTCGAGCGCGCGATCAAGCTGCGGGATGCTGTGAAGAAGTTGAAGGTGCAGGCGGCGGGGTGAGCGGGTTATTTTGTAACTACTCAGGTACCTAAAACCACTATTCAGGGGACTTCACTATACAGGGACTACCTGGGAAATAGGGGATACTATAACCAAACCGGGAATTTAACCGCAGAGTACGCAGAGAGACGCAGATGGGAAATAAACGGTTAAATGCTTCTAGCGTTCCTCTGCGCCCTCCGCGGTTATTTTTCTTGCCAGAAAGTACAGAATCGCAATCGGG
>JAYEGI010000181.1:0-11239 GCA_034659035.1 Methanobacteriota archaeon | reverse complement strand
CGTCGTTGTTATGGAATTCTTAATGTTAAACATCTATTTCAGCGCATACATCTTGATTTAAATGGATACTCATTATTTACTTGACTAATCACGAAGATCGATTTCACGGGAATTACTAAAGAGCCAATAAGCAGTCTCAACTGAAATAAAAAAAAAGAGTGGGGATGAAGATCGCCCTCACTCTGTTGGCTCTACCGGGCACTGATGCTCGTATGCATACAGAATCTGATTGTAGTCGTCTGGCTTCTCGTAGTTACTCTCGTAACCGATCTTTGCCTTTTCCATCTCGTTACTGTCGATCAGTCCATTGCTGTCGAAATCGTACCGTCTTAAGACACTTTGATCAAGACCCTTGCAGTCTCCACTGTAGGCTTCAGTAGATTGGCGATCACTGGTTTTTGGTGTGAACCCCTCTGCTGCATCAGCCGTCTTTGTTTCTTCAACTGTCGGCGTTGCCGTTGCTACCGGCGTTGCTACTGGCGTTTCTGCCGGAGCTACCGTAGGCGTTACCGTAGGCGTAGTCTCAACTTCGTCAGGCTTTTTATCGCCCCCGAGGCACCCGGAAAATGCGACGATCAACACAATCATTGCGATTGCAACAATCCTAAGCATGGTTTTGCTCATAGCTTATATCCTCCTTAATGTTACTGTAGTATATCTTCTCCTCGTATTTATAATCTTTCCTCGAATCGGATTCCCAAATAATTGTAAACATCGTTCCTGCGAGCATTCCCGAGTTTTTCAATTCGGAAGGAGTTCATCTTCGAGAGCTTCTTGAGGTACATCTGTTAACCTCCTGACGACGGTGCCGCTTGCATAATTCGCCAGACGTATTAATAGTAGTTTGGTGGCGGTCATAAATCTTTCGCATACGTCCGCCCGGCTAAACACATCACAGATCATGCATCCACCCCTGCGATCTCGCCGCCGCTACCAGCCGCCCGCAGCCGGTCCAGCAAAAACTCCCGGTCGAGGGACGCCATGAAATATCCTGCCCTCGGACCCGATTTCTTTCCGAGTAAGGATGTGTAGATTGCCTGAAACATCTTGTTTGCTGATATGCCCGATTCTTCGGAGACCGCGTACACGAGATCATGTATATCTTTGGCTGCCACGCCTCCTTGAATACGGGATGCAAGTGCGCCAAGCCCTACTCTCTGTTCATCAGAAAGATTCTTCGAAGCATCAGGCAGCGCCTCCTGCACCTCGAATATGGCAGAGTCGGGCGCGTACGACATAAGCCAGTTCTTGACGTTTAAGACACGCTGCCTCACAGACTCCTCGTCGTACCCACTGTATCCGCTCCGGTCGAGCACCTCATGAATGCCACTTAAGTCAGATGCGATCTGCACAGCGGTTACGAGGTGCGTAAACGGGATATCTGATTTGAGATACTCTTTCGTCATGGACAGTTCCCATGCCCTCCCGGTCGCACGGTCAAACTCGTCGATCAGATCGATGATACGAGATGGATCGAAGTCTATGTGCTTTTCTGGCTTTGTCCGGATGACTAAGTACCTGAGCACCTCGGGCGGCATGACCTGCAACATATCCGCGATCGTTACAGTAACCCCGGTCGAGGACGACATCGCGCCCTTTCCCTTCAGATGGATCCACTCATAGACGATCGGATACGGGGGCTCATAATCATATATCTCCTTTGAAATCCTCGTCCCTGTGTCGTACGAGCCGCCCCGTGTCGCATGATCCTTTCCAAACGGCTCGATCGTGACGCCGAGAACGCGCCACCTGGAAGCCCAGTCAACCCTCCACGTCAGCTTTCCGTTCCCTTTCACAGGCACCGTGCCAGAGTGTCCGCATTCGCAGGTGTAATCAACAGTTCCTGCATTTTCATCAGATCCAGTAACGGTTGTGGTCGTAATCCTTCCGCATTCCTCGCATATAACATTGAAAGGACTCCATCCTGCAGGTAGATCCCTGTGCGATACCTCCTCAAGGATCGTAGCGATCCGGTCACGGTTGGCAAACGCGGTCATGGTGACCGGCACGAAATCCCCGCGCCCATAGAGTTCGTGCGCGCGGTATATCGTGGGACTGATGTCCAGCAGCTTGAGCGATTCGAGAAACGGCGTCAGGTAATGCTCGGCATAGTTCGCGCAATCTCCGCATGGGCAGGGCACGGCAGAAAGCGGTTTTCCGACATGCTCTCTATAAGCATCAGAGAGAAACGGATAGACCTTACGAAGCGGATCTAAGGTATCTGCGATATAAATTAGCTCTGCATCGATCCCTGCATCACAGAGCGCGCGGTACGCCGCATCCGCTGTCACTACCTCTCGCATGTTTCCAATGTGAATCTCCCCTGAAGGGGTGATCCCTGTCGCGATGACGTGCTTCTTTGCAGCTACATTATCTGCGATGACATCTGCCCAGTGTCTTGACTCGTCCATCTCACTTTATAGGCGAAATGGTGGTCAGTTTCAGATGCTGCACGCCCTTGAGCGCCATAAGATCCTCTGCCACCTTTTTGAGATTGGCCGCATCACCGTGCAGTGTGATAACCTCGAGACACGTCTTCGCATCCGCATGGAAATGCATCGAGGACTGGATCACATCCAGATGCTGATGCTGGATGTCGGCAAGTGCATCGAGAAGTCCGTGCTGCTCGTGGTTGTAAGTAAGCGATATGACGCCAAGCCGGTCCCCTTTGACCTCGCTTGCCCATTCGTAGTACCTGATATAACTCCGGATTGCATCCCGGATACCTTCTGATCTCGACGAGTATCCCCGTTTTGTAAGTATTCCATCAAACCTTGTCAGCAGGTTATCCGGGAGCGATACTCCGATTCTCATCAATTCCTGTTCTGATTCCATTCGATCATCCCTTGTGGTGTACAGTACTGTGTTAAACAATACATATTCACCCATACATTAATAATACTATGTATCCGGCCACGAAGAATCTTATTATTATGTTAATAATGATAACTTTTTTAGGGGGTGCGAACTAACTTACATAGTGAAGGAAGTGGGAAAGATGTCAGGATTTCGAGATGCGGTTACGGATGGCGTACGCACAAGGATGGCACAGGCACCTGCCGTTGCCGTTGCCGCGATCGATCAGATAGATCATAGAACCTCCGGATGCAGCCTCTGCTTTGGCTGTCCAATCTACTGGAATCTTCATCCTTGATCGCAATCTTGGCGGGGGTCTTCCGTCCTGATCGGTGGCATATATCTCAGGAGATTCTAAATCGATGTCAGAAAGTACTACTCAGGTATGTTGATTGGTTGCCCGATTGCGATTCTGTAATTTCTGGCAAGAAAAATAACCGCGGAGGGCGCAGAGGAATGCTAGAAGCATTTAACCGTTTATTTCCCCTCTGCGTCTCTCTGCGCACTCTGCGGTTAAATTCCCGGTTTGGTTACAGTATCCCCTATTTCCCAAGTAGTCCCTGTATAGTGAAGTCCCCTGAATAGTGGTTTTAGGTACCTGAGTAGTTACGTCAGAGATATCTTTACACCAGTTCACGCAGACACGCGAAGACCTGATTACGCAACTATAGGACGGAAACCCAAGGTATGTCGCGCAGAACATACAGAGCAGGGGGTACGACATATCAAGAATATAATTTATTGATGTATATAGTGAGTATTGTATTACTACCCCTGGTGAACTGGTTGGTAACGTGGGCAACGAGTGGGTGGACAACCGGATCATAGAATTTATGAGGTACAATCTATAAAATGTTTCGGCAGAAGAAGAATCCAGCGATGTGAACGCTATATTCGACACAATATCGTTCTTCTTAAATCTCAATTCAATATCGGGCAGATTAAGAAACTCACGAATGTCATCTACGAGACGACCAAAAAAACTCGACGGGATACCTACCTGTATGGATTGAAGGACACACATGACAGGGCGCTTGCGAACACGATCGCCAACGTATATGATTGTGATCTTCGATATCGAACTGATCCGCAATTCCGCTGAGATCGTGAGCAGACTAGCTATCCCGAAGATTCGCGGAACGGCTCCGATCACGGATATGCTCAAGTTCAGGATCGGTGAAGGTATTCGGATCGATACCTCAACAGATATCGCATGAGTCTTGGCATATCACCAATCATCAGGATAGCTGTGGCAGTACCGGCACTGATGCTCTGTGCCGCTGTTGAAGTTCTGCTTCGAATTATCATAAGCAGTTTCATCGTGACATTTCGTGCAGTTTGTGATCGAAAGCACATCCACCCCATTTACCGAATAGTTCGCGGGATCCGATGTGATATTATGCCGATCGCTCTCGTTTAGTGGATCTGACTGATACGCGTGGCAGCATTCGCACCACTTCCAGGTGAACTCCTCGATTGGATGGTGTACCCCCTCGTTTACGTGACACGTCGTGCAGTCCATATTACCATGCACGCTCTCATGAAACATCGTCTCGTTCACGTAAGCATCAGAGTCGCTCAGTCCAAAGTGGCAGTTCCCGCACTCGTCTGCCCATTCAAACGTGGGAATTTTAAGAGGGCGATCATGTATTCTGCCACTGCCATGGCATTCGGGAACGATGCAGGCTGATGTTTTTGTCGCATGTGGGATATTTGCTGTGTAGTTCGGGTATCCTGCGTGTGCGAATATCCCGATGAACTCGTTTGTTGGGCTTCTGTGGCACCATGTGCAGTCCGAGAGGTTGCTATTTATCTTGATGTCGGCGCGGTTCCACGGATAATGCGATGCCTGCGACATATTGACGCGGTACGATGCGTTCCCACCGGCATCGAAGCCCGGAACCTTCATCGTGCTTAAGTTGTGGCATCCGAATCCGCAAGAGGACGAGTTCGTGGGTGCGGTGGTTTGATTCGCGTTTGCTGTAATATTGATTCCGCCTTTGAAGTGGTTGTAGACTGCTGTTGCGGTGCTCACGTTCTGGTACGCACAAGTGCCGTTGTGGCACTCGTAGCAGAGGTATGCGTTGTTGTTGAAGGTGTCTCTGTGCCCGTCTTCGGGGTACGCCCCTTCTGGTACGTGGCAGCCCCAGCACTTGGCGTTGTTCGCATCATGGACTTTTGATTGAGCGACGGGGGTCATGTTCTTGTTGACATGCTCATGCACGCCCAGATTCATCGCGGTCACATTGATCTCGTATACTGTGCCGGCCTTGTTAGCGCCATAGAGCGCGTGGCAGTCTGTGCAGTTCCCGCTCGTCTTCACCCGCGTCAGAGTCTCGTTGTGAAGCCGCCCCTCACCATGACAGACGTTGCAGTTCTGACCTCCTGCGTGCTGGATGTTCTTGTCGTTTTCGACTGCCATAAATGGGGTCGATTCATTGACGTGGCAGTATGAGCAGTACGCGGTGTTGTCACCCTCCACGAACTTATCTGCGATATCGGTCCGGTTATTCCCATAGTGAGATACGATAGAGAATGCGGTGTGGTAGGTATCGTTTTCAATGAATGAATATATCATCTCTGACTGGTTGTGGCAGCCCATGCACGAGTCAGAGTCTGTAGGGCCGTTTAAGTACGCAGAGATGTTGGTCCCGTGCATGAAGTGGTTGTATACATTCGGAGCAGCGCTCACATTTTTGAATGGAGCGTCCTCCTTGTTGTGGCAGTCGTAGCAGAGATACGGCGGATCCTTCCGCGTGGAGTGCTCAGTTACGTTCAGACCGCCCTCGAAGTGGCAGACCCAGCAGGACCGGTTCAAGCCGTACTCATCAAACGAGATATTGTTTGTGTTCCAGTGCATCGCCGCCCCAAAGACGCTTTCGTTGATCCGCTTGTTCTTTGCGAATCCTTCGTCGCCGTGGCACCTCAAACAATCGGGTCCGCCCAGCCCACCCAACAGGTTCTCTGCATGGAAGTCCACCGGCGTATGGTTATTGTTTGTGTGGCAGACAAAGCAGCCATCGTCCGGGTTTAACTCGTTTGTGAAGTTGCCGTGTCTGTTCTGCGGAGCATCTCCCCAGATCAGTCCGGCTGTTGTGTTGTTGTGGCAGACTCCGCAGTTCTTGGTCGGACGGATCAGGTACTTCAGTATACCGTAATGCGAGACGCTCGATGCAAGTGTGTTCTTGAGTTGCTTCCCATAAATGTCCGCGTGGCTCTGGTTGATACTGTTGTTGTGACAGTCTACACAACGCCCATGGCTCATATTGGTCTTAAGGGTCGTTCCGTTCGGATAATGCGCATATATCTGTGGAGGAAGCCGGTTCGGCGGATAACTCGAACTGGTCCAGGTCTCACCGTAATTCGTTTCCGTGTTCCATTCATCGCTTCGTGCATGGCAGTCCTCGCATGACCATGGCTTTTTCTGCGGCATGTAAATCCCATTCCGATCCCCCATCCCGTCTGGCTGCATGCCATCGCTGTTGTGGCAGCCCCAGCAGGGCTTTGATCTCGGATCGCATTCAGGACTATTAATGATAGTGTTGTTGGCGACGTTCCTATGGATGCCGGCAGCGATCGCATCGACATCGACACGCGACTGGACTCCGTACTTACTGTCGATGTCATGGCAGACTGCGCAGTCGAACCCGCCACCTGCATAGAGTGATTTGTTATGGAAATGCGGGATGTTGTCCGCGGTTACGTTGTGCTGGTAATCAGGGAGTACATGGCAGTAAGTGTAGCACTCAGAGAGGTTTGATGTGTCTGCTCCGTACATATTATCGGTCACGTTCGGAGCAGTACCCCAGATCGCGCCATTTTTGGAGTTGCAGTGGCAGAAGAGGCAGTTAGAGGTGTCGAAGAGCGGATTTGCGATTCCGAGTGCCTGTCCTTGCGACTTGTTAAGTCCATAGTGCGAGACATCACCCATCGTGGTTCTGCCTGTGTACGCAACAAAATCTTTGGATGGGGTGTACTTCCATACCTCGAGATCGCCTATGTAGCTATCCGGAAGACGGCTTGCTGCATGACAGTCCCCACATGACCCGTTCTTTCCGACATCGGTCTGGATGAATATTGACTCCTTGCCCTTCGTGGTCGGACCGTGGTTATCGATCGCCTTGACAACCCCTTTCGTGTGTGGCGGCTGACCCCCCTCTGGTCCATGGCACTTCGGGCACTTGTACGGGTTCAGCGCCCGATCCGGATGGAATCCGGGAGCTGGCGGCGTGCCGTTTGTAGAGTGACATGCCCAGCAGATCGAATTATTCCGGTCGAGATTCGTATCTGCATACCCGCGAGCTGTGAGCCATTCTGCGAAGTTCTTATCGGTTCCGGGGAGGTTTGCATTCACATCCTTTTCAGCCCACCAGCTCAGGTTCTGGTGCATCGCAAGCTTCACTGCAGATAAGCTCACGATCGGGCGGATCGCATTAGGACGGTTGCTGTCATGGCACTCGAGGCAGCCCGCGCCGCCAGCGGGTTCGTAGTCGATGTAGGTGCGGTAGGCGAAGTGCTGTGGGAGTTGCATTGGGTCATGACACCCGCTGCAGTCGGGATCAGATGGCTTATCAAGACCGCCAGCCTGATTCATCGTTGGATTGTTCCAGTTCGCATGAGCCAGTATCGTTTGATTTTCCCAATCGCCAAATTCGTATTCAGCTCCCGGTGGTGTGAGATCGGTGATGTAAGTATAGTTGAGTGACGGTCTAGTCATTGCCGGATTGTTGCTGCCGTGTGGATTGTGGCAGGAATAGCAGTTATACGCAGGATGACGAAATCTGGTATCTGTTTGAGGGGAGTGGATATTTTGTAATGCTGGAGTCTCATTATTAAAACCTATGTTCCATGAAAAGTACTCGTCCTGAAAGTTCGTCTGATTCATATAATTCTTGAGATGATCATCATCCTCTTTCGACATCCTCGCCACGATCTTCTCCTCGAGATGACAGACGAAGCAAAGAGCGTAATATTTTGAGTTGTAATCACCCGTTGTGTTTGCCCTATATTCCTTCAGCAGATCAGAATCGTAATTTGTCCCGTGATTGTCATGACACGCCTTGCATGAAAGTTCTCCCTCCCCCAGTGGGTGGTGTGTCGTATTGCTGAACTCGCGTTCCTGGTCAAGCCCCTGTGCTGCGTCCGCGCTGTGGCAGTCCAGACCACCGGTTCTGCCGCTGTAGCATAGCTGAGGGCTTTGCTGGTATAGCATATCCTTCCCGCTCCCAGTCCCGTGCGGCACTTTGAGGGAGTCGGCCTCATCATGACAGTCGATGCACCGCCCGGGCGTGTACGGATCGGTCATATCCGTAACATTGGTTTCGTAATTAGTCCAGTGCTTCGTGTTTGCAAACGTGAGTTTAGCACTGTGGCAGTAGTAGCACCTGCTGTTCGGGGTGTAGCCTGCGTCTACGAGGATGGTAACTCCGGGTTCTGTGATAACGGCCGTGACGTTCTGGTACATCCGGCCATATACCTTCTGAAGCACATCCCACCCGTTGATCGCTGTGCAATTCATCGGCTGGTATGTAGTCTTCCCGCTCACATTCTGTTTGTAATCGATAATCGGAAGCCAGTTATCACTTGATGTGGGAGGTCCCCAGTAATCGAATAGATTACCGCTCAGTCTGCCACTCTGCTCACCCTCATATTCATCATCTCCTGCTGATATTTCGCCTTCCCAGCAAAGTGATCCATTGGCATCACTAAAATCACTATACTGCACTGTGAGATTAGACCACATCGCTTCCTTGTGGTAGTTGTCCCAGCAAAGCACATCGATCCGCCACATCAGTGTGAGGTTCGATAGAGCGTCCCCGTAGCCGACCTTTGTCTTGTTAAATACGGTATCGAGTGTTGCGAGCCTGGTGTCGTCTGTGAGATAGTACGTGTAATCCGCAGTAACTGTGCTGTTCGGCGCAATTACACAATCATTTGAGTCACTGAGCCGGATATCAAACTCTGCCCCGTTGCGTGTGAGATCATTCCCGATCATCGTTGTGTTCGTTGAGTACTCTTCAAGCAAGATGCCAGTGATCGCGTAGTCGGCGATCTTGTTTTTTGTTACGTTGTGGTTACTTGATGTTGTCAGGAAGATACCTCTCAGCGTTGCATCGATGATGTTATTTGCGAGATTACCCCAGTGCGACTCTGTCATGCAGATGCCATCTTCACTTCTGATTGTGGTGTTTGTGATCTCGGTATGGTCTGAGTTGGCGCAGTCCACGCCTATGTTGTTCGCAGTGATGTCACTCTCAATGATGATGACGTTGTCGGATTTTGATAGGTGCACACCATCTGACGCAGTTGCAACGATCGTAGCGTTCGTGATGCCAATATAATGGGCACTGGCCGCGGCCAATCCTGGCTGATCCATAGATGAGATTATAATATTTGTCAGGGTAGTATGATTGGATGAGCTGATCTGTATTCCTTGCTCGTTCGTGGCTTCAAGACTGCTGTCGGCTATGATATTATAATTCGAATCTGATCCAAGTATTGCTCCATGCTGGTCACTTGGATTTGTTGTTTGAAGATCAGTGAAACTATTATTTGATGAGTTATGCAATCTGATGCCGTCATAGTTATTGGATATGGTATTGCTGGTAAGATCGTTTTCATAAGAATTCCATAGAAATACCCCGGAACCGGGTTTATGGATGTTGTTTGAGAGGGTATTATCTTGGATATTAAAGTTGTAACAGTTTATGAGTGTGATCTTCCCAACATCGCTTACATTATATGCTGTGAGAGTCTTTGACGAGACTGTTACGCCATTTTCATTGTAGTAATAATTAATTTCCTCGCCGTTTGCTGTGTTACTACGCCAAATATAATTGCAATAGCACATTGCAGTAGCACTTGGGAATTCAAATGCAAGGTCCACGTTCTCTGAGATGGCGTTATTTGTCAGATTATTGTAATTTGTCTGAAATGTGATACCTGAGCCATTATTCAAACTTATGGTGTTATTATGCAGGACATTATGTTCACTTGAATGGATGCCGTAGGTGCCTATGGCAATACCATTGCCGCGGTTGTCCGATATATTGTTATCTGTGAAATTGTTGTGCCCATCTCCTATCAGATTTAAACCCACTGAGTTATTGATGATGCTGTTACCGATGACACAGTTGTGGCTGCTCGATCCTTCAGAAAGTATTCCTTGCTGGTTATTATTCAGAATATGACTGTCGTTTATGAAATTGTTACTCGAATCGGTAAAACAAACCCCCTGTCTTGCGTTGTTCTCGATAGTACTTCCACTAATCCCACTCGATGAAGATCCCACGATCCGGACGCCATCCCCATTATGCATCGTGCAGCCCGCAAACCACAGATCGTTGCAATTAGCGATTGTTACGTGCCCTATGTTGGCGTCACCTGTGATCGTGCCGCTGTCGCCATGGTTGTAGTAGACCCGCCCGCCGTTTACGGTGTTGGAGGTATCAATATCCTGATCGTAGCCTCCTGTGACGTACAGGCTATAATCCCTGCTGTTGTTGTTCAGACTGTTACTTCGCAGGATATTGTCCTGCGAGGACTCTATGAATATACCGTGATGGTTGACTGTGTTGTTGATCCTGCAGTTGGTGATGTTGACATATCCAGAGGTCGGTGACAGGTGGATGCCATAGTTCCGGTTGTTGCAGACGCTACAGCCTGTGATAGTTATGTTATTTGTAGTAGCGATGTATAGTTTATCGCTGTACTCGATTGCGCTCGCGCTCAGAATACCGCGGCTGCCGCTCTCGTAGTTGAAATAGTAATATCCGAAATCGTGTCGGGTGATGGTCGAATCATCGGTTACGTTCATGGTTGCGCCACTCTGGACGCTGATGAAACATCCATCACCCATCCGTATCGTCGCGTTGATCAGATGGAGTGCTCCGCTGATTACATTGATGTTGCAGGTAACGGTACTGTCATTATTGCTGAGTAGCGTGCTCCATGTGCTGCAATTGAGAGAAGTGATATCATCGATCCCGCTGTCTGCGCCATAGTCCGCAGCCCCTGCCACGTTGCAGATCAATAGCGCGCAGGCAAGAGAGAGAAGAGCGACAGAGACGCGGCTCATCCGAGGCAGTCTACAGTCTCTGCCGTCCGGGCATGACCCGGTCATCTGGTGTCGGAACGTCGTGGGCGCCTCCTCAGTACGTGTTGGAATTACTCTGCGCGGTACTATGATTTATTGTTATCTGATCCCTGTTACTTGAAATCTCGGTTCATAAACATAATCGTTCACTAATCGTTCACTAATCGTAACTACTCAGGTATGTTGATCGGTCTCCCGATTGCGATCCTGTATCTTCTGGCAAGAAAAATAACCGCGGAGGGCGCAGAGGGACGCAGAGTACTTAACCGTTTATTTTCCCTCTGCGCC
>JAYEGI010000180.1:0-11244 GCA_034659035.1 Methanobacteriota archaeon | reverse complement strand
TCGACACCCCCATGATCCTGCAGGCGGCGGCAGGCAGCACCGTGAGGTTCGATGGTCGGTTAGGGCACCACACTTCTATTGATTGTGAGTGAACCATGCAATTACGTATCAGGGGTTAGTCAAGAGCGCAAGCGTGAAAGACCCATCCGGAAGTTGACATCCCCCTTGAAATCGCAAATCTATTAAGTTACACCACCTGAATACATGCAGGTGATACCATGAACATTATAGGAATATCAGGAAGCCCGACAAAGGATGGAAACAACGAAAAGATGATCGAGATGGCGCTTGCCGTGGCTGAGGACCGGGGTTTCGAAGTAGACCGGATATTTCTCTCGGAGCGTGCCGTTGCCCCGTGCACAGCCTGTGGTGATTGCACAGATAAGAAGGTGTGTACGATCGAGGATGACATGACAGAGATATACCCGCTGCTCGAAGCTGCTGACGGGATCATTGTCGCAACACCCGTCTACTTTGGATGCATGACCGCCCAGCTAAAAGCGCTCTTCGACAGAACTCTCATGCTCCGGAGGCAGGGATTCCTGCTGTCTGACAAGATCGGTGGTGCGATAGCTGTTGGCGGTTCTCGCAATGGAGGACAGGAGAAGACTGTGCAGGCGATTCACGACTGGATGCACGTACACGGGATGATCGTGGTCGGCGACAACGGTCATTTTGGAGGGATCGTGCAGGTGCCGGCAGAGTCCGACGAGGTAGGGATGCAGACCGTTACGGATACGATCAGTAAGATCTGTGATGTGCTCGAGATGATCAAACAATGATGACCGCAGAGACGAAGGCGAAGGAGCCAGAAGGGATAAAGCCGCGATTGATCGCATGGGAGATCACCGGTGCATGCAATCTCAAGTGCAAGCACTGCCGCGGCTCATCCACCGAGAATCCGGACCCTGATGAGTTATCCACAGACGAGGCGTTTCACCTGATCGATGAGATCGTGGATTTTGCAAAGCCAATACTCATCTTAAGCGGGGGAGAGCCGCTTATGCGCAAGGATGTCTGTGAAATTGCGCAGTACGGTACCGATAAAGGGCTCCGGGTGGTGCTTGCGACCAACGGCACAGCTATGACCGCGGATGTTGCGCACCGGCTCAAAGGTTCCGGGATCGCAAGGATCAGCGTGAGCATCGATGGTGCTGATGCAGAGACGCACGATGCGTTTCGAGGGATGCCAGGCGCGTTTGATGGCGCGATACGCGGAACATCAGAGATTCGTGCCGCTGGTATCAGTCTGCAGATCAACACCACGATATCAAAGAAAAACATCGACCAGATCCCAAAGATCCTCGATCTCAGCATCAGTCTCGGCGCAGACGCGCTGCATATCTTTATGCTCGTCCCGACAGGGCGCGGCAGGGAGGAGGACGAGATACCTCCTGACGAATACGAACGGATCTTGAACTGGTTCTATGACCAGCGGAACACAGCCGGGATCCAGTTAAAGGCGACGTGTGCGCCCCACTATTTCCGAATCATGCGCCAGCGTGCAAAGGAGGAAGGGACCACGGTCAGTGTTGCGACGCATGGTTTTGAGGCGATGACGAAAGGGTGTCTTGCAGGCACTGGCTTCTGCTTCATCTCGCGAAACGGCGGGGTCTATCCCTGCGGGTACCTGCCGGTTCTTGCAGGAAACATCAGGGAGGCAGGTTTCAAGGAGATATGGGATCACGCGAAGGTGTTTGAGGATCTGCGTGACGAGAGCAGACTGAAGGGAAAATGTGGCATCTGCGGGTACAAACGGGTATGCGGCGGCTGCCGTGCCCGGGCGTATGCAGCAACAGGCGACTATCTCGCGGAAGAGCCGTACTGCACCTACAATCCGCGGCAGGTGCGGACGGCGGTGCATGGTGGCGAGGGGGCGGAAGATGAGACTTTTTAATTTCTTCTGGGTGGGTCTTATGGCAACGAAGATTTCCAAAACTCATTTCAGAAAGTGGTGTTTAAATGACGTTTGAAGCAATTCCAGCCGTCGATCTCAAGGGCGGCAGGTGTGTGCAACTGGTGCAGGGAAAGCCGGGTACCGAATTGGTCTCGCTCCCTGATCCGGTATCGATCGCCCGCGAATGGGTGGATCAGGGCGCAAAAACCCTGCACCTGATCGATCTCGATGGCGCCATCCAGGGAGAAAGGAAGAACGCACCAATCGTCAGGAATATCTGCCAGCAGTGCGATGTACCTGTCCAGATCGGCGGCGGCATCAGATCGATTGAGGATGCCCGCGATCTGCTCGAAATCGGAGTGGATCGTGTGATCGTGAGCACCGCTGCGCTCAAAAATCCTCGGTTTGTCAGGCAACTCGCAGATGAGTTCGGAGGTGAACATATCATGGTAGCGCTCGATTCAGAAAGAGGTGAGGTCATAATCGAGGGATGGACTCTGAAATCGGGGCTAAAGCCGGTTGATCTCGGGATGAAATTCGAGGAACTCGGAGCAGGAAGTATATTATTCACGAATGTCGATACGGAAGGGTTACTTGGTGGGATCGATATCACTCCGACCGCGGAACTGGTGCGATCGGTCAACATCCCTGTGATCGCATCAGGCGGCATCACCACGCTCGCTGACATCGCTGCTGTCAGGGATGTGGGCGCGAAAGGCGCTGTCATCGGAAGCGCGCTATATCTCGGGCGGTTAACGCTCACAGAGGCAATGCAGGTGTGACTCGGGTTGTCCGGGCACTCCCAACACCCGAATCACAGCCCCACCGTTTCGATATATTTATCTGGTTTGTGTCATATAGTACTTTCTAATGCCGAAGAGAGTCATGATCGTAGATGATGCGGAATACATGCGGGAGATGATCGGAGACATTATAGAGAATTATGATGCACTTTCCGAGTATGAGCTGGTGGGAGTCGCCGCCGATGGCGAGGAAGCGATCGTAAAGTATCGCGAACTGGCGGATGCGGGGCTGCGGCCCGACGTCGTGACCATGGACATCGTGATGTCGAAGATGGAGGGGATCACTGTGATCAAGGAAATCAGAAAGCATGACCCGGATGCGCGAATCCTCGCAATCTCCGCGCTCGATTCGCCGGACACCATCAGCCGGGCTATGAAAGCCGGAGCAATCGATTATATCACCAAGCCGTTCACTGTGACCGATCTGATGGATAAGATCCAGCATGTCGCAACGACTGCAGATGAGGCAGGGGAGGTGGAAGAGGAACGTTTGCCTGCCCGCGAGAATGTGATTTCCGGGACAATCGTCTCCAGCGATGATGGTCATGCAGTTATAACGGTGCAGAATGCCGCAATCGAGGCAATATCGGATTATGCGGTCGATGACCGGGTAAAAGTCCACATAGACCCATGGAACATCGAGTTGCGTGCCGAACCGGATAACATGAGAAACCAACTGGAAGGGACTGTTCTGGAGATTATCCCGGCGACTCCGGTTTCGCAGGTAAAACTGGACTGCGGATTTAACCTCTCTGTGGACGTTTCATCAAAGACGCTTTTGGAGTTGGATATCACAGTCGGTGACCGGGTTTACGCCACCTTTGGCATACTCTCTGCCCGGGTCACGCGATGATCTCTCCGATCCTGATCCCGCGCAACCGCCGCCAGAACCGCCTTCTTGTGAATCTCTGCTGACCTATGAATCCCACCGCGAGTGCCGCGCACGGCGCGACATGGGTACTGCTGCACAAGAAGCCCTGCCTTCGAAGGCGCATCAGCAACCGGAGTGCCCACAAGCTGCGATGCCACCCACCAGCTTGCACCACAGGGCGAACCCCGGAGGACCCGAACGTCTAATACAACCCCATCAGCAACAGATATCCTGAACTCGGGCTTTCCGAGAACCTTTGTGAATTCATCGATGACCCGATCTCCGCATGGGGCGAGCGCGCAGCAGATCTCATCTGCATGGATATGTATCCGGTATCTGTTCCTGATCTTTTCGAGTTCGGATGTGTCGCTTCCTGAGACGATGATCGCGCCGGCGCCTGATTCTGCTGCGCACGCTGCGAATGCTGGTGTGAGATCAGGATGAAGCGCAAAGATGATCACCAGATCAGACGTCAGATCAACATCTTTCGTATACGGTTCGGTATCCTCGATGAAACCGGGCAGATTCTTAGAGATTTGGAATTCTATCACCTCAAAGTCGGTCTTCTCCCTAATCGTCCGGATTGCACGCTCTCCGTACTTTCCTCGTGAGATCACTGTGATCGAGATCATTGTTTTGTGATCGGTTCGGGTGGCTATTAACTTGACCTCGCCACCCGGCGTGGGTGGACGGCGGTACCACCTAAGACCGGCAATCCCTCCGATACGTTTACATCAGCAAAGATGCTTACTTTAGAATATGGAGATCATATTCGATGACATCGGGAGTTATCCGCTTTCCCAAGGGCAGCGGGAGCGTGTACATCAAGCGTTCGCTGACGGGCGGTATGGCGACCCCGAGGTGGCTGAGGCGATTCGCGACTGCATGCGCCAGAAGATCGCAACAGGACTTGATGTCCCGACATACCCGCAGTTTCAGGATATGAACCAGCAGTTCGCAAGGATCATCAACGATCCCGAGTTTAGCGAGGCGCCTTTTCTTGTCAAGGAGGAGTCAGCAGAGATAATCGAACTCGCTGCCATCGAACCGGTTGCAAAGGAGCATCTCGAGAATACCGGGGAGCGGTTGAGGATCCGGGTCTGTGTCACAGGCGCAGTCGAGCTATACCTGAAACAGTTTGGCAGCGCAGCATATCCTGACATACTGGACCTCTGCGCGAGAAGCGTTGATCGATTCGTTGCAAATGCGCTCCATACGAAGTCGTCGTTTGATGTGGCCGTCATCAGCATCGATGAGCCAAGCATCGGGATCAACCCCGAGATCATGTTCAGCGACGATGAGATCATCCACGCGCTTAACCTCTCAGCGAAATCCTCAGATGTCGATACCCAGATACACCTGCACTCGCCGATTCACTATACGCTTGCGTGCGAGTCCGACTCGATCAATGTGGTCGGCGTGGAATCCGCGGCAAACCCGGATTACCTCGAACTGATTGATAAAGATGAGCTGGAGCGATACGACATGTTTTTGCGCGTCGGTGTTGCAAGAACTGATATCTTTGGCATGACTGCCCTGTTAAACGAGAAGTACCAGACCAACGTCTGGAAGGACACATCCATGCTCGGCGAGATCGTGACCGCGATGGAGACTCCGGAGGTGGTCGCAAAGCGGCTCAGGCACGCTTACGATAGGTTCGGAGCGTTGATACGGTATGCAGGACCTGACTGCGGGCTTGGCGCATGGGAGTATCCTGACCTTGCACAGAAACTCCTCAAAAACGCGGGAGATGGCATCGCAAGCTTCAAGAAGAGTTTGCGACAGTAATTCATATAATTAGGAGGAAGTTTGCTCCCAGCAGAATGATCAGAATGATTATCCCGGCAAATGCAGTTTTGCTCCATGCGAATACCTTTTTGCCGTCAAGGACGCTAAATGGCAACATGTTGAAGAATGCAAGCCAAAGATTAATCAACACACCCAAATTCCCGATCTCTCCGATCCTAACCCCTGCGAAAGAACCAGTCATGCCAATAAGTGGAATAAACGCCAGCGCCAGCAGGATATTCATGAGCGGACCTGCAGCACCGATGCGCCCGATCTGCTCTCTCGTGGCATAGTTTCCATATATCCGCACCGCACCCGGCGCTGCAAACAGCCAGCCACTCAGATAGGCTATCCCAACAGCAAACATCAGCATGGAAGAGCTCATCCGGAACTCTGCCCACATGTTGTACCGCTGTGCAACGACCTTGTGTGCAAGTTCGTGCAGTAGGAACGATACTCCTACCGTAAGGAGCGATAAAATGAAATTGTGGATCACGACTGTCCCGAAAGGGTTTAATCTGGCCGTATCCGATAACACAAGTGCGAACGCATACGATATCGCGATCCACGCGATTGCGAGGTGCTGCATCTCGGTGCTGCTGGTTCGGATGTGGGTTTTCTGTCTCGGCTCCGGAGTCCCGATGGTGTAAATTCGCGAGTCCATTTTTGCCATAGTATATTATGGTCGGGTCTGATACTTTAATGGTTTCTTGTCCGGTAGTGTCCCAAATTACGGAGACTTTTTAATTTGTTCTGGTCGGTTGAAGACATGACACCAACCCGGCAGATACAAATTAGATGGATGTAATCAGTGAAACCGGTGTTAATGGCAACGCCTTTGCTGTCGCAGTCGGTGGCTAAAACAGTATCATCCACAGATTAACGCAGATGGACACAGATTAGCGGTGTAAACTACTTTTCAGATCGATGGTGATCCATTATGGCGGTTGTGGTTGCGTAAGACACTCCGACGTTCCCAGAAAATAATACAAAGACTCAAGTTACGCTGGCATCCACCAGATCCGAACGCCCGCGCAAGATAGCTACCCAAAGGGTCAGATAACATTTAAGAACAGATAGGCACAACTGTTGATACAGGTCCCGATGTGGTAGCGGATATCCTTAGGGCTTGCGGAGCCTTAGACCCGGGTTCGAGTCCCGGCCGGGACGCCTATACGGAGAATAAAACATGAAATGGCAAGGAGCTTCAAAATGCAAGGAAAGCGGCGGAAGGATTGTTAGATCTCGTGGAAAGCGAAAGTTCGAGATCGGGCGCGAACCTGCTGACACGCACCTCGCACCGGTGCGCAGCAAGAAGGTGCGCACCGTTGGCGGAAACAAGAAGATACGTCTCTTTCGGTGCGATATAGCGAACGTGACCAATCCAGCAGATAACACAACCCAAAAATGTAACATCGAGACCGTCGAGGGAAATCCGGCAAATCAATACTACACCCGGCGGAATATCATCACAAAAGGAGCGATCATCAAGACAAATTTGGGTTCGGCACGGGTGACCAACCGGCCAGGACAGGAAGGAGTTGTCAACGCGGTGTTGATATGAACACGGCAGGAAACCCTTAATATGCATGAACGTATTGAGTTACTGGTGCACCACGACGATACTCCAGTCCTCCGGATTCCCAATATGATTAGCTTTGAATGGGCTCGTAGCTCAGCTAGGCAGAGCACCGGGCTTTTAACGCCTGCGGCATTGCTGCTGCGTGCAGAAACCCGATGGCCGAGGGTTCAAATCCCTTCGAGCCCGTTGATGCCCCGCCCTGCTGGTGATGGTATCGATGAAAATCGCTTCTGGCGATTTCAATTACGACATGATTTCGTGGAGGGGTTCAGATAGAATTTGACATATCCAGCCACATAATGGTTCCGATACATCGGATACTCGATGATGATGAGGCAGAGGAAGTATTGAGCAGATACGGCATCGAAAAGGAGAAATTGTCCAAGGTCATGACAGTTGATCCGGCAATCAAGGAGATCGGTGCAGACGCAGGCGATGTCATAGAAATTACGAGAAATAGCGAAACCGCTGGCGAATTCGTGTTTTATCGCCTTGTAATCGAATGAGGGAAGAATGTTAGACCGAAAAAAACTATCCCGTGCGTATTTTACTAAGAACAAGATTGTGCAACACCAGATCAACTCGTTCAACGAATTCATAGATCACGGTCTTCAGAAGGTCGTTGACGAGATGGGTGTTATCGAAACCGAGGTTGGTGACGCCAGCAGCGGTACAAAAACGTACGTCCGTCTCGAGACGGTCTCGGTTGGACATCCAGTGGTCAGGGAAGCAGATGGTGCTGTTGATCGGCTGTTCCCATCCGATGCGCGGCTGCGCAATCTCACATATTCGGCACCGATCAATCTCACGATGACCGTCGTACAGGACGGGGTTGAGAGCGCTACGAAGAGTGTGGAGATCGGGGTCACGCCAATTATGCTGCGGTCAAAGGCATGTAACCTGTATGGGCTAACAGATGCGGAGATACAGTCGCATGGCGAAGATCCGATCGACCCTGGCGGATATTTCATCACGAACGGCACCGAACGGGTGATCATGACGCTTGAGGATCTTGCGCCGAACAAGATCATGACCGAGATAGATCACAGGTACGGGGACCGGGTCGAGATTGCGAAGGTGTTTTCGGAACGGTACGGCTACCGGGCGCTGACCGTTGTTGAGCGCGGGCGCAAATCGATACTTGAAGTATCATTCCCGTCGCTTCCAGGGCGCATCAATTTTGTCGTGCTTGTCCGTGCACTCGGGCTTGAGACTGACAAGGATCTCGTGGACGCGGTATCGGATGATCCTGATATCAGGGAGTTTATGAAGGAGAATCTTGAGGAGGCGGTAAACTTGGGAGTGTTTACGCAGGAGAATGCGCTTGAGGAACTCGGAAGCGTCGTTGCGACACGGCAAGCAAGGGAGTACCAGACACGGAGGATCGGCTACGTCCTTGACAGATACCTGCTTCCACATCTCGGCAACGCAGAAGCGGATCGGATGGTAAAAGCTCATTATCTTGCAAGAATGGCAGAGGCATGTTTTGAACTGGCTACAGGTCGGAGAAACGTGGACGATAAGGATCATTACGCAAACAAACGACTAAAACTCGCAGGAAATCTGATGGAAGACCTCTTCCGGGTTTCATTCAACCGGCTTGCAAGAGACATCAAGTACCAGATCGAGCGTGCAAGCATGAGAAAACGGGAATTAAACATCATGACCGTAATACGCCCGGACGTGCTAACACAGCGCATCGTATATCCGCTTGCGACCGGAAACTGGGTTGGCGGGCGCACAGGCGTTGCGCAGTTGCTCGACCGCACCGACCAAATATCCTCATTGTCCCACCTGCGGAGGGTAATATCGCCATTGTCTAGAACACAGCCGCATTTCGAGGCAAGAGACCTGCATCCGACGCAGTGGGGCAGATTGTGCCCATCTGAGACTCCGGAAGGTCCAAACTGTGGTCTTGTGAAGAACTTCGCCCAGATGGTGGAGCTGTCCACAGGAATCGAGGATATCGAAGCGATCAAGAACGAATTGTACGCGTATGGCATCAGTACAGTGTGATAGATAAGAGGCATAATGACAGGCAAGGTGTTTTTAAACGGTGAACTGGTCGGCACCCATGAAAGTCCGGCAGAACTGGTGCGGAAGATCCGGATGGGGCGGAGGCAGGGCACAATCGGGAACCAGCTCAATGTTTCGCTACAGGGGCATGATGTGCTCATCAATACTGATATGGGCAGAGCCCGGCGCCCCCTGATCATTGTTGCGGGTGGCAGGCCGCTGGTCACCGAAGACCACATCATAAAACTCGAACAGAACGATATTACGTTTGATGATCTTGTATCAGAAGGTATAATCGAGTATCTCGATGCTGAGGAAGAGGAAGACGCGTTAATTGCGGTCAATGAAGAGGATATCACGCCGGAACATACCCACATCGAGATCGATCCGGCGTTGATCCTTGGAATATGTACTGGCATGGTTCCGTTCCCTGAGCACAACGCGTCCCCGAGGAACACGATGGGCGCTGCAATGGTTAAGCAGTGCATCGGTATTTCGGCATCTAACATCAAAATGAGGCCTGACACTCGCGGGCACATACTCCATTATCCACAGCGTGCGCTCGTGAACACTATGACCTCACGCGCAATCGGCGCAGACAGTCGGCCCGCAGGTCAGAACTTCGTCGTTGCAGTGCTATCGTTTGAAGGTTACAACATCGAGGATGCGCTCGTGGTGAACAAGGGCTCAATCGAGCGCGGTCTCGGGCGCAGCCACTTCTTCAGGACGCTTGAGGCAGAAGAGCAACGGTATCCTGGCGGGCAGGAGGATCGGTTCGAGATTCCTGATGCCGAGGTCAGGGGTGCAAGAGGTGAGGAAGCGTACACGCACCTGGACTCCGATGGACTGATCAATCCGGAGACTGAGGTTCGTCCCGGCGACGTCCTCGTCGGGAAGACATCCCCCCCTAGATTCATTGAGGAGCCCACCGGGCTTGCGCCGCAGGAGCGCCGCGAGAACTCGGTTACCATGCGGTCAAATGAAAAAGGAATCGTGGATACGGTCATCATGACCGAGTCGTACGGAACCCGGCTTGCACGGGTGAAGGTCAGGGACCAGAGGATACCAGAGATCGGAGACAAATTTGCATCCCGGCACGGGCAGAAAGGAGTTATCGGATTGATCGTGCCTTATGAGGATATGCCATTTACAGAACAGGGGATCGTCCCGGATCTGGTCTTAAATCCACACGCAATCCCGTCTAGGATGACGGTCGGGCACGTGCTCGAGATGATCGGCGGAAAGGTTGGCGCGCTCCAGGGAAGAGGAATCGACGCCGACGCATTCTCAGGTGAGACTGAGGAAGAATTGCGCAGTGCATTGGAGGCATGTGGTTTTGCGAGCACGGGAAAAGAGGTGATGTATGACGGTGTCACAGGCGCGCAGATCCAGGCGGACATATTCATCGGCGCCATTCTATATCAAAAACTCCATCACATGGTTGCGTCCAAGATCCATGCACGATCGAGAGGACCTGTTCAGGTCCTGACACGCCAGCCGACCGAGGGGCGTGCACGAGAAGGCGGTCTCAGGTTCGGAGAGATGGAGCGGGACGTGCTTATCGGGCACGGCGCAGCACTCTCCTTAAAGGAGCGGCTGCTCGATGAATCGGACAAGGTGAGCGAACTGGTCTGCGGACACTGCGGGATGATTGCCACATTCGACCGGAGGAAGAACATCGCATTCTGCACCAACTGCGGAGCCGAAACCGATATCTATCCGGTCGATATGAGCTATGCATTCAAACTCCTCCTCGACGAGATCAAATCGCTCGGTGTTGCGCCGAGACTTGAACTGATGGACGCGGCGTAAGGTGAGGGGTCTGCGAAGCAGAAGTTCATCGTGAAGTTCGGAGCGTTTTGCCGGTGCGGATTGCGCCGGCACATTTGTATATAGGTTAGGGAGATATTGGGAATTTCTCTGAATTATTTTAATTGTTATATTATCTCTAAAAAGGAATCTCCACATTTCTTAGTGATTATGCGACGTGTTCCTTACTTCCAAATTGTATTTTTGCGTTCCTTAGCATCGCATGTCTGGAAGCGCGACCCCACCCCTTTGCTAAGACGATGGGGTAAAATTCAGACTTATTGTACGTGTCAGGACATTTCTCCAAAATTTTTAGTGCGCTTTTAGATCCGTTTGTAAGTTGTTCTTTGATTCCACTTGCGTCTATATCTTGATTTTCAGTAACTACTCAGGTACCCAAAACCACTATTCAGGGGACTTCACTATGCAGGAGCTATCCGGGACATGGAGTATACTGCAACCAACAGGGAATTTAACC